>NZ_DATMTE010000857.1:0-6703 GCF_035564935.1 Chitinophaga sp.
GTTCCCATTCGTTGCCGTCGGTTACTTCCCAGGTGTGGCCGGGTCCGCTGGTGTCTTCCGCAATGAGGATAATGCCGGGTTCCAGGATAAAGGTATTGCCATTAGTGACGGTGAACTTCAGCCGGCCTTTCAGCGTTACCACAAACTGCCGGCGGGGCGCCGGGTGGGGAATATTTTCAAGATCGCCGGTGCCTGTTTGGCAAAAGAAGTAGTTTGCATCAATTTTGTTCCGGGTCTGGATCCTGCCGGTTTCAAAAGAGCAGTCCGTTTCGTTGGTGTTGAATAATCTTATTGCCCTGATATATGTTGATTCGTTGTCCATTGCTGCCATGTGATGGGTTTATTGTTTTTTCTTTGCCGGTTTCTTTGGTGTTTCCTGTTGAAAATCTTCTGCCGATTTGGGCTGGGTCATGCTTTTTTTCTTCTGATCCAGCGGTTGCGGTATAGGGGCGCCTTTTCCCAATGGGATAGCATCATGGAAAATTTTATTGACGTGCATCCACTTGCCTGCCTGCCATTTGAAGCCTTCGTAATCCATATCGGTTACATAGGTGAATTTTTTCATGGGCTCATTGGTTTCAGATATGAGGTGATCGAATACGATCATATCCAGTTCCTTATTGTAATTGAGCGTAGCAGTGCTTTCCTTTTTGTATTCAATAATAAAGCGGTTACGGGTAGGCTTGGGGGTGCTGTCTTCTGCAAAACTGAAAAAGGGGCCGCCCAGTACGGGAGTGCCGTTTTTGAAAGTCAGCATTTCCACTATTTTCTTCTGGCTGCGGGGATTGTTGGCGTCCCAGCCAAAGAGGGTATAATATTCTTTATTAAAGTAGTGCCGGTGAACAATATTATAGTACAGGCAGACGTACCAGGATTTATTGTCGGTGATGGTATCGGTATTACTCAAATAATCGGAGGCGTCGAACAGGGGGAAGAGCTTAAGTTGTCCGTCGGCCGTATTCATCTGGATAGCGCCATAATGCCGGTAGAAGCCGTTTTCTCCTTCCAGTGCCCAGGTAAAGATCCGGAAGGTACTGTCTTGCGGGTACTGGATAGATATTGTTTTCAGGGAATCGAACCGGAAGCGGAAAGAGTATTTTGTTTTCAGCGTTCTCACCAGCAGGGGAATGAATGCTTCTGTGGCGCGTTGCCGGCCGTCGTCGCCTTTGCCGCTGAAGATATCTTCACTGAGTATCTGCAGCGTGTCCTGGTTAAGGCGCAGTTGTTTCATTCCAGCCGCGTCCGGCTGCTGGGCGAGCGCCAGCAGGGAAGTAAAGACCAGGAGCAGTGACAGTAATGGTTTTTTTGCCATATCTATTATACGGTTACGGCTTATAATTATTGTACAGCCTGTGCAAACTGCAGCAGGTTTTGATATCGCTGATCGATCAGTGGATGGGGGAAGGGCGTTTCAGGCCGGGTAGACGGGATAAACACGGTTTGCATGCCCAGGCTTTTCCCGAACTGCATGTCGCTTAATGTATTGCCTACCATTACCGAACTACTGAAATCAATAGCCGGGAAATCCTGTTTGGCCTGCAGGCCCATGCCAGTGGCTGGTTTGCGGCATGGACTGTTGTTGTCTGTATCCGGGCAAAAATAAATAGCGTCAATTTTGCCGCCGCTTCCCTCAATTTGCTGCAGCATTTGCGCGTGAATTTCCTGTAGTCCTTCCGTAGTGAGCAATCCTCGGCCAATGCAGCGCTGGTTGGTGATCACAATAATGCGTTCAAAACGCGCTGCGAGTATGGGCATAGCAGACAACACGCCTTCACTGAAGTGAAACATATCCGGCCGGAGTACGTACCCGTCGCGGATTTCATCGTTGATTACACCGTCTCTGTCGAGGAATAGGGTCATGATACCAATACTTTTTTTGCTGCTTCGTAATCTTCCGGGATCCCGATATCAATGAAATAGGTGTTGCTGACGAAGCCATATAATTTCCCGGCCTCTGCGCCAGGTTCCAGTACTTCTTTCTCAAAGGAGAATTTCTCGGGGAGCGACAGGCTTTGCAGGAACCCTGCGGAGGTCCGGTAAATGCCGCCGTTGATCAGTCCTTCTTCCATGAATTTCTTTTCATGAAAACGGGTGATCTGCTGGTGGGCATCCAACTGGATGCTACCGTAGCGGTCGAACTGCTGCATGGGTTTCAGCGCCAGCGACAGGGGGCTTTGATGCGACTGGTGGAAATTATTAAAGGCCGCCAGGTTTACATCAAAATAGGTATCGCCGTTAACAATGAAAATTTCGTTGCCTTTCACTGCCTGCAATGCGTTGATGATACCGCCACCGGTGCCCAGCGGCTCCGGTTCTACGGTAAAGGATACACGTAAAGGGAGTGTGATGCTGTTGCACCAGCTGATCACCTGTTCAGAGAGGTAGCCAAGCGAGAGCACCGCATGTTGAATGCCTTGTTTATGCAGGTATTGCAGCAGGTAATATAAAAAGGGATGTGCGCCCAGGGGAGCCATGCATTTGGGCTTGTTGGCCACTACGCTTCTGAGGCGGGTACCGAGGCCCCCGGCAAGTACAATACATTCTCCCGTCATGCGCCAAACAGGTTGTTTTCTACTATTTCGCAAATAATATGTCCTACAGTGATATGAGCTTCCTGTATTCGGGGGGTATCAGTGGAAGGGATGTTGATGAGGTAATCGCTTCCTTCTTTCATTTTCCCTCCGGTGCTGCCGGTCATGCTTACCACGATCATTCCCTGTTCCTTCGCTACTTTCATGGCTTCCAGGATATTGGCGGAGTTACCGGAGGTAGAAATACCTACCAGCACATCGCCTTCACGACCAATGCCTCTCAGGATGCGGGCGTATACCTGGTCGTAGCCATAGTCGTTGCCCACTGCCGTCATGTAAGAGGTATTACAATGCAGCGCCTCCGCATATAATGGCATACGGTCTTTGTAAAACCGGCCGGAAAATTCTGCGGCCAGGTGTTGTGCATCCGCCGCACTGCCACCGTTACCGCAAAAAAGTACTTTATGATCGGTTTGCAGGCTGTGTGTAATGGATTCTGCTACCAGTCTGATCGTATTTAGCAACGGCTCATCCTGGCAGATGGCTTCTTTCACAGCGATGCTTTCCCGGATCTTATTGGCAATAAATTGTTTCATCAGCAGAAATTTTTGATTTGTTAAACCTTAAATGCTCCACGTTTGAATGCCGTGATTGGTAAAGGTATACCGTTTTACATCTCCTCCAAAACCATTTAGCGCATCTACCACGGCGAAGCGGGTATTTTTAGGACAATAAAAGATCATGAAACCGCCCCCGCCGGCGCCTGAAATTTTACCTCCGCTAGCGCCAGCTTTGCGGGCTGCTTCGTAAATTTCATCGAGCTGTGGATTGGTGATGCCATGGGCCATCTTCTTTTTATTTTCAAAACCATAGTTCAGGATCTCACCGATCTTATCGATAGTGCCCCGGAGCAATGCTTCTTTCATCATCACTGCCTGTTCTTTCAGCTGGTGCATGGCTTCTATGGAATCGTCCTTTTTATCGGTTACATTTTTTTGTTGTTCGGAGATGATGGTAGAGGATAAGCGGCTCGTAGAAGTATAGAACAGAACGAGGTTATTTTCCAGTTCGTGCAGGTTCACTTCTTTGATGCGCAGCGGGTTTACGATCACCTTATCGCCTTTATAGAACTCCATAAAGTTAACGCCGCCAAAGGTAGCTGCATATTGATCCTGTTTACCGCCAGCCTGGTTAAGGTCTTCCCGCTCAATGGAATAGGCAAGATGGGCCAGGTCGTATTCTCCCAGCGGCAGCTTCAGCCATTCGGCAAACGCACCCAGTACGGCCACCACGAGGGTAGAGGAGGTACCGAGGCCGGAGCCTGCCGGCGCGTCTACAAAGGTGGTAAGTTTAAAACCGGTAGCCGGTAAGGAGCCATAATCTTTTTGCACGCGGTTGATCACACCTTTCAGGATATCCAGTTTACCGTCTAACGGCAAAGGGTATACGGCATCGTAAGTAGCCGCTTCCCTTCTGTCGGCACACTCGAACACTACCTGCCCGTTCTGCAGGGGTTCAATGGATGCACGTGCATAAAGGGAGATAGTGGCATTGAGAATGGCGCCACCGAATAAATCCGAATACGGACTTACATCTGTGCCACCACCGGCAAGGCCTATACGTAAAGGTGCTTTGCTTCTGTAAATCATGCTGGTTGTCAGGTTTAGTTTGCCGGCCATAGCCAACAATTATGATGCCGCTGTGTTTAACAGGGGCAGATCCATCAGCGATCTGCTGCCAGTGTATGAATTTCTTTTGCCAGTCGCGCCCAGGAATACTGCAGTTTTTCTTTCCGGAGGGCTTCCACCATATCCGCTTCGCGGTTTTCCACGAAATATTTTTCTATGGCGGCGGCAATAGATGCCGGGTCCGGTTCTGCCTGGAAACCTACTATACCATCGGGCACCATTTCCACAAGACCGCCCACATTGGTTACCACCATGGGTTTTTCAAAGTGGTAAGCGATCTGCGAAATGCCGCTCTGGGTAGCACTTTTATAAGGTTGCACTACCAGGTCGGCGGCGCAGAAATAATTTTTAACGGCTTCATTGGGAATGAAATCGGTGTGCATCAGCACCCGGTCGCCCAGCTGTAATTTGTTCAGCAGGTCCAGGTAAGGAGCGGCATCTTCATAGTATTCGCCGGCTACAATGGCGTGTACATCCAGCTTTTTCAGTCTTTCATCCGCCATTGCCTGCAACAGTAGGTCCAGCCCTTTATATTGACGGATAAAGCCAAAGAAAAGGATATATTTTTTACCCGGCGCCAGCTTCAGCTGTGCGCGGGCTTCTTCTTTGGAGATAAGCGCGCCATAATTATCGTAAATAGGATGGGGGATCAGCGATGCTTTTTTTGTTGGCTCAAATACCCGCAGGTCGTTGAGCACCGACTGGCTCATGGCAATAAAAGCGTCTACCGGTTTCAGGAAATACTTTGTAAAGGCCACATCCCCGGGTCTTTTTTCATGCGGCACTACATTATCGAGTACGGCAATCACTTTGGTATGTTTACGCTTGCCCAGGCGCAGCAGGGAGCCCAATGCAGGGCCCATAATTGGCAGCCAGTATTTGGTGATGATGATATCAGGATCCATTTTCCGGATCTTCCGTCCTGTTACTAACCAGTTCAGCGGATTTACGGAATTGATCAGCCGTTTGATGCGCAGATGCGCCGGAGCAGGATCGGTAGAGAACTGGCTTTTTCCCGGGAAAAAAAGTTTGGGGTATTGTATGGTAAAGGTCCATATTTCCACCTCGTCTGTTTGCTGGAGTTCTTCTGCCAGTCGCTCATTATAAGCAGCCAGCCCACCCCGGAAAGGGTAGGCTGTTCCCAGAATAAGTATTTTCTTTTTGTTAGCCATAGATTCAGATGCAAAATGTGAAGGAGAGGATCAGCGCCTGCGGTTATGTTGATGCGATAACTGCCATTCCTCTTCCGTAACATTACCGGTATGATCCATCCGTTCTTCCACCAGGTAGGAGTTGCGTTCGGTGGCGTTACGGGTTACCAGCTCGCCAATAAAACCGGTGAGGAATAACTGGGAACCGATGATCATGCAAAGCAATCCGAAATAGAACAGGGGCCTGTCTGTCATGTTTACCTTGTCAAAGAATATCTTTGCCAGTGCCAGGTAAGCTGCTACCACAAAGCCCACGAAGAAGGAGAGGGAGCCCAGTGCGCCGAACAGGTGCATGGGGCGTTTACCAAATTTGCCGATGAACATGATGGTGGCCAGATCCAGGAAACCGTTGATAAAACGTTCCAGTCCGAATTTGGTGACACCGTATTTACGGGCGCGGTGTTCCACTACTTTTTCGCCTATTTTACGGAAGCCATTCCATTTTGCGATAACAGGAATATAGCGGTGCATTTCGCCGTATACCTCTATTGATTTCACTACTTTTTTACGATAGGCCTTAAGACCGCAGTTCATGTCGTGCAGCTTTACGCCGCTCATACGGGTAGTGGTGTAGTTGTATAGTTTTGAAGGAATATTTTTGGTAAAGGTATTATCGTAACGTTTCTTTTTCCATCCGCTCACCAGGTCGAAGCCTTCTTCCACGATCATGCGGTAGAGTTCCGGTATTTCATCGGGACTGTCCTGCAGGTCGGCGTCCATGGTGATCACTACATCGCCCTGTGCCGCGTTGAAGCCTTCGTTAAGGGCGGCCGACTTACCATAGTTGCGCTGGAACTTGATCCCTTTGATAAGGGGGTTCTGCGCAGCCAGTTGTTGTATAACGGCCCAGGAATCGTCGGTGCTGCCATCGTCCACCATCCATACCTCGTAGGTAAAGTGGTGTGCCTCCATCACTCTTTCGATCCATGCGGCAAGCTCCGGTAAGGATTCTTCTTCGTTTTTTAAAGGAACGATTACGGATATGTTCATCTTTATAGAATAGTATTATTGTAGTGGTTTTTCAGCTGGTTTTTTTCGAATGATCAGTGAAATGATCGCTGCTATTGCAAAATAGAATATTATTCCTTTCAGGAAGTCCATGAATGACTTTTTAATTCCAACGTTGAAGTCGGTTTTACTTAATTCATCCAGTTGTTTGTCAATTTCTTCCTGCGGAGCTTTGAATTTGTGCATCCATTTTTCTGTAGATTCCAGCAGGTTATCTTTTAACGCATCTACGAGCTTCGGATCGATATATTTGTAGAGCACATAC
>NZ_DATMTE010000858.1:0-2483 GCF_035564935.1 Chitinophaga sp.
GCCGGAGCGCCTGCTTTGATATCTACTAACTCTACGTTAAATACCAGTACGGAGTTGCCTGGAATTACCGGGGGACTTCCCTGCAGGCCATAAGCCAGTACAGAAGGAATTACCAGGGTAGCTTTGGAACCTTTTTTCAGGCCGCTCAAACCGGCATCCCAGCCTTTGATCACGAAACCACGGCCGATAGGGAATTTGATAGGCTCTAAAGGCATACCTGGACGCATTGTTGAATCCTGGCTGGAATCAAATACTTTACCGGTGGTGAGTTTTCCAGTGTAGTGAACATACACGGTATCGCCTGGGTTAGGCGTGTTACCTGTACCTTCCTGGGTTACTGCTACGTAAACGCCTTCAGCGTTCTTAGTGGCGCTGATCTTGTTTTTATCCAGGTATTCTTTAATTACTTTTTCGTCTTTTTCTTTCTGGGCAGCTGCGGAGTATTTGTTTTCCACTGCGAAAGTGATCTTCAGTTTATCACCTGCTTTACCAAACGGAGGACGTTCCTGGGCTGGTAATGAATCCCATGGAATAATAAAGGTAGCGCTATCGCCTTCATGCAGGAGTGCAATACCTTCCATCAGATCGTACTTGTTCTGTGGTTTGGCTACCAGCACGGGGATCGCAGCACCTACCATTTTCCGGGAATCGCCCAGCAGGGAATCATTGATACGCTGGGTAACATTCACCAGGGCAGTATCGCCTAATTTCAGTTGTGCTCCGCTGCCGGATTTGTGAACGATATACTCAATACCGCCCGGTGTTTTTTTTACACCTGTGCCGCAACTGGCTAAAAGAAAGCCAAAAGCTGCAGTTGCAACTAAAAACTGATTGTTTTTTTTCATTTGATTGTATTAGTAGGTTGAAATACTTTAATTACAGTTTATTGTAACAGGTCTTCGTTCTCTTCCACGGCTTTCACAAAACGGTCTATCGTTTTTTCCAGCGAATCTGTACTGCGGCCACCGGAAGCGTTGAAATGCCCTCCCCCGTCGAAATATTTGCGGGCGAAGGTATTTACGTCGAAGTTGCCTTTGGAGCGGAACGACAGTTTCACTTCTGAGTTACGGTCAATGATCAGTGCCGCCATTTTTATTCCCTGGATAGACAACAGGAAATTCACGAGTCCTTCGGTATCCCCGGTCTGGAGATCGAACCGTTTCAGATCGGAATATGGAATGGCCAGCATGGCGGTATTATATTCATAGAATACTTCCATGCGGTTCAGCAGACTATGTCCGAGGAAGCGCAGGCGGTTTTCCAGGAAGTTGTCATAGATCGCCTGGTGGATCACCTCATGTTTCAGGCCTCTTTCCATCAGGTCGGCCACCATACGGTGTACGGCGGCAGAAGTAGATGCAAAGCGGAATGAACCTGTATCTGTTACAGTACCGGCATAAATGCATTCGGCAATTTCGAGGTTAATATACTGCTCATCTCCCAATTTATATATAGTTTCATAAACTAATTGGGCGGTGGAGCTGGCTTTAGTATCACTCACACCGTAGTCAAAGCTGGGCTGTGGCTCAAGATGGTGATCTATCAGAATTTTGATGCAATCCAGTTTTTCCAGGTGCGGCGCCAGGTTTTTGGTGCGGTAGAGGGCGTTGAAATCCAGGCAAAACAGGAGATCAATACCTTCCAGTGCCTGGATGGCCCTGTCCATAGATGACTCGTAATCAATCACATCATTAGCGCCTGGCATCCATTTCAGGAAATCCGGAAAATTGGTGGGTGAGATTACAGTTACCTGATGCCCTTTCTGTACTAAGTAATGATACATTGCTAAGGAAGAACCCATGGCATCCGCGTCTGGCTTCTGGTGCATCGTAATCACCACTTTCTTAGGGCTCTCCAGCAAAGGCTTAATTTCCTCAATCGGCTTCATTAAAAAACTGTAATGTTAAGAGTTGATTTCCAATCACAACAAGTGGTTGAAACAGAAAACGAAGTGCGAAGATCTTTATTTGGGGCAGAATTTCAAAATTTTTTACCACTAAAGAAAATGTAATTACTTTTGCGGCCTAATCTGTAATTCGGAATTAAACATTATATGAGCAACAGAACATTTACTATGATCAAGCCTGATGCAGTAGCAAACGGGCATATTGGCGGCATTTTAAACATGATCAACGCTGCAGGTTTCCGCATCGTAGCCATGAAAATGACGCAGTTATCTACTGCTAAAGCGGGTGAGTTTTATGCAGTACATGCGGAAAGACCTTTTTACGGTGAACTGGTAGAATTTATGAGCAGCGGCCACATCGTAGCAGCTATCCTGGAAAAAGACAACGCCGTTGAAGATTTTCGCAAACTGATCGGGGCTACCAATCCTGCCAATGCAGAAGAAGGTACCATCCGTAAAAAATACGCGGAGTCTATTGGCCGCAACGCGGTACATGGTTCCGACTCTGATGAAAACGCTGTGATAGAAGGTAACTTCTTTTTCAGTGGTCTGGAGAAATTCTAGTACTGATTACCAA
>NZ_DATMTE010000859.1:0-3953 GCF_035564935.1 Chitinophaga sp.
GGTGTCTTTTTTTGCCAAAGAAAAAAAGATCAGCCCGGACGAGCTGAAAGAGATCATCAACATGATAGAAAAAGGTAAATAATAAAACTACGGCTATGGTACCTGCTATTTTAATATACCTGTTAAAGGCAAATATAGCGCTCACCTTATTTTTCCTGGCTTACCGCTTCGGTTTACGCAGGCTCACCTTTTACACCGGGAACAGGCTGTTCCTGCTCACGGGTATTGTTTTTTCGTCCCTGTTTCCCCTGATACCCATTGATGCGTTTGTAAACAGGCATGAGGTGCTGGCAGGCAGTGTAATGACCTATGTTCCCGACCTGGCCGGCTGGCAGGCGCCCGCGCCGGTATTTACCATGTGGACGCTGCTGGTATATATATTCTGGACAGGGGTATCAGCAATGACTATACGTTTTTGTTTCCAGTTATTATCATTATGGAAGATACACCGCACCTCCCAACGCCGTAAAATAGCCGGTACCCCGGTGCAGGTGTTGCAGCAGCCGGTGAATCCTTTCTCTTTTTTCCGGAACATCTATATCAACCCGGTATTACACCAGCCCGAAGAGCTACCGGCCATCCTGCGGCATGAAAAAGTGCATGTGCAGCAGTGGCACAGCGTAGACGTAGTACTGGGAGAACTGAATAACATTTTTTACTGGTTCAATCCCGGCGCATGGCTCATGAAAACAGCCATCCGTGAAAACCTGGAGTTTATTACAGACAGGTACCTGCTGAAGCAGGGCGTGGATAAAACCGCCTATCAATACAACTTAATTAAAGTAAGTGGGATCCCATATGCGACGGCCATCGCAAACAATTTCAATTTCTCACATCTAAAAAACAGGATCATCATGATGAACAGCAAAAAGTCATCACGTTATCAAATGGCGCGTTACCTGGTATTAGGGCTGCTGGTAGGGGGAACCGTATTATCGCTCAATTACACAAAGGCGCCTTCCGTTCATCCCTTTGCCAATGTTATTGTTAAAGACACGGTACCGCCTCCGCCGCCACCGCAGCGAAAAGCACCACCTCCGCCACCACCCCGGGTGGAACAGGTGAAGAACGGATCACCGAAACCACCGCCGCCGCCTCCGCCGCCAAGAGTGGAGCAGGTGAAGAAGGCGCCCCTCACTATAACGAAAGACACCGTGGCACCCGGCCAAAAAACTGGTGTGATCAGGCTTCGCAATATTGATCCGGGTAAGGAGCCGCTTTACATAGTTGGTGGTAAACCGGTGGAATCCATCGAAGGTATTTCACCTGATGGAATTGAATCCATCACTGTATTGAAAGACCAGTCAGCTATGGCAATTTATGGTCCCCGTGCAAAGAACGGCGTAGTTATCGTTAACATGAAGAAGAATGGTATAAAAATAGAGTCAGGTAAGGATACCGCGCTTCGCTCTGTTACCGTGGTTGGATACGGGGCCAGCGACAGCAGGAAAAGCAATGGCGCCCAGACGCTGCCGGCTGGTGTAACGATGGTGGTAGACGGCAAAAAAGTGACCCGGGAAGAAGCCAATAGCATACCCGCTAATTCCATCAAATCCGTAAATGTTTACAAAGGTGGCAAAGCCACTTTTTACAAAGGAGAACCACATCCTGAAGGCGTGGTGGTAATCACTACCAAAGGTGAAGGAAACAACATAAGGGTTGACTCAGATACGATCATTGTAAAATAATAATAGGGCAACAGCCTGTTTCAAAAAGCCACGGTCCGCCACCGTGGCATTTTTGTTTTTGCAAAACATTATCCCCCCGCAGCTGTTTATATAGGACCAACAATTTAACCGCTTATGTTACAAAAAGGCGAAACAGCTCCTGATTTCACCCTGGAAGCCACCCCGGAAAAGAAAGTTCACCTGGAAGACCTGCGTGGAAAAAATGTTATCCTGGCCTTTTACCCGGCGGACTGGAGCCCCGTATGCAGCGATCAGATGGCATTATATAATGAAATGCTCCATTATTTTGAAAAGTATAATGCAGTATTGCTGGGCATTTCGGTAGATGGCGCCTGGTGCCACCAGGCGTTTGCCAGTGCCCGCCAGATCCATTTCGACCTGTTGTCGGACTTTGAACCAAAAGGCGCCGTATCCCGCGCTTATGGTGTATACGAAGAGAGAACAGGGATCAGCAAGCGGGCTTTGTTTGTGATAGATGCCAACGGCATTATTCAATGGAGCTATTTATCGCCGGTAAATGAAAACCCCGGCGCCGACGGAATCCTTGCAGCATTGGAAAACCTAAAAGATAAGTGATATGCCTACCCTCATTCCGCCGGTAAACGCCCTGGACCATGTACTGGGTGCATCCGGCGCCACTATTGAACTGGTTGAATACGGCGATTTTCAATGTCCCTACTGCCGGGAAGCCTTCTTTGTAGTAAAAGAGCTACAGGAGCGCTTCGCAGGCCGTCTCCGGTTTGTGTTCCGTAATTTCCCATTGTCGGAAGCCCATGAATATGCAATGGATGCAGCACTGGCCGCAGAAGCCGCCGCCAGGCAGGACCGCTTCTGGGAAATGCACGACGCGCTTTACAACCGCCAGGCGGAATTAAATGATGGCCTGCTGATAACATTGGCAAAGGAACTTGAACTGGATCTGCAACAGTTCAGGGAAGACATGGAAGCGCCGAAACTGTTAAGCCGCGTGGAGGCCGACTTTGAAAGCGGTGTTCGCAGCGGCGTAAACGGCACGCCTACTTTTTACCTGAAAGGTAAACGGTATAACGGCGATTACCGTGAATTAGCATCAGCGCTGGCCGACTGAGCGCACACAACGGAAACCCAGGTTGGCCAGGCCGGATTCGGGCGTGCTTTTCATACGCGCCGATACCCGGTATCCCCGGCAGTATTCATCACTGCACATAAAGGAACCTCCCCTGATCACCCGCTTGGCCTGACCCGGATCATCCGGATCAAACGCTGCCTCCGGTCCTGCCGGGTTCTTTACGCCTTTTTCGCCCTGGATATAATAGTTGGCATCGTACCAGTCTTCACACCATTCCCACACATTCCCCGACATATCATACAGCTGGTAACCGTTAGGACTATACGATTTCACCGGCGCCAGGCCGTAATAACCGTCTGTTTTGGTATTGTTGTAAGGAAAATTACCATTCCAGGTATTGGCTTTGGGTTTACCACTGGTAAGCGCTTCGGTTCCCCAGGGATATATTTTGCCCGACAGGCCGCCACGTGCGGCGTATTCCCATTCCGCTTCGGTAGGCAGGCGTTTACCGGCCCATTTGGCATAGGCCTGCGCATCCAGCCAGGAAACCTGTGTAACGGGCTCATTATCCCGTTGAGCGATATTACTGCCGGGACCTGCGGGATGACGCCAGGTGGCGCCGGCCACGAACGACCACCATTGTGAAATATCATTGAACGGTACTGCATGGTCGGGAGGTGTGAACACCAGTGCACCCGGTTTCATCATTTCCGCCAGCGCGCTGCTGTCTGGTTCCGGCGTGCCGGGAGGCAAACTGGCCAGCAGTTCTTCTTTGCTGATGGGTTTTTCCGCAGTAGTTACATATCCTGTTGCCGCTACAAACTGTGCAAATTCGGCGTTGGTTACTTCATGTTCATCCATCCAGAAACCGTCGATATTCACGGTGTGCTTAGGATACTCATCGGCCATACCGGTAGAATCATCGGCGCCCATGGTAAAAGTACCTGCCGGTATCAGCACCATTTTATTCAGTGAATCGTTGCCGTTTGCCGCTGTTTCCTGCTTACCCGGATGGCCTGCACAGGCGCTCAGCAGCGCAAGGCCAAGCAATAGATATATCTTCCCCATTATTTGTCAGTAAGTTTAGTAGGCTTCCAAAAATAATATATTAAAACAGCTTTTATAGAATTTTCGCAACAGGATAGCTAAGCCACTCCCATCTCCTTAACAATTATATAATTAATTTTCCCCGAAAACTGTTGTAAACTGCATGTTAT
>NZ_DATMTE010000860.1:0-1585 GCF_035564935.1 Chitinophaga sp.
AAACCGGATAAGGATTCCCTGGAACGTAGTACGCAATTGCCGGAAAGAGCCCGCAAGAAAAGCCAGGTCGCCAATACTGAGATGCCCGTGGATCGTTTGCAGGATAATGATCACATAAGCGGCATAATATCCAGCGGAGCCCACTATGGCAAAAATGGTTCCCCATATGGAATCCCGGATCTGCAACGTTTTTTTATCGATATAAAATTTATTGGAGATGGATTTAAAACGGTTCACCAGGAAGTTCGAAAGATCAAACACTTTCACTTCTTTCGCAGTTTCGTCACTGGCGCCGAGATAGCGGATATAATCCAGCTCGCGCCTGTCGGATGTTTGGCCCCAGGCCAGTTTGTAATACAGGTCGTTGAAATGCGATTCATTCAGGAAGGCCGGGATCACTGCCAGCAACAGTAACAATATGAGCCAGGGATTGAAAAGCACAAGTCCTGCTGCAAGGAAAACAATCGTAATAATATCCTGTACCTGGCTCAGTGCCTGCGCCAACAGCACAGTTCTGCCACTGGTTTGCTGCCGGGCGCGTTCCAGTTTATCATAAAACTCCGCATCTTCAAACTGGTCGAGATCCAGCTTGGCGGCATGTTCCATAATTTTCACGGAGGTGTGGTTGGCAAACAGATCGCCTAAAAGGCTATCCAGCAATGAAATAGCGCGACCTAGCGCGTCGGATATAATGGCCAGGCCCAATTCCATTGCTACCAGTTGCCATAGCCACGTGGTAGAATGCCCCGGGTCTTTGGAGATATGTACTACCTGGTCAATAATCAGCTTGCCCACATACAACAAGGAAAGCGGCATGGTAGCCTGGGCTATTCTCAGCACCGTGTTGGCAATAGCCAGTCCGGGACTGGTTTGCCATACCATCCGGAAAAATGCCGGTAAATTACGAAGAGCGGTCAGCCGCTCCCTGAAGGTTAATTTTTCATCTTTTCCCGAACGTTTTTTCCGGGGATTTGCCATTGCACTCATGAGGGTAATTTACGAAAATTGCCTTGCTGAACGTATAAGCGTATTGTGTAAAAGGATTTTGTATTTTTGATTTTCATGTGAATAAACCGGAATGCTATGTTATTATTGATCGTTTCCTTACTGGTAGCCTGTTGTGTGATCGTTGCCGGCGTTGTATACGCGGTAAATGAGCAATCCAAACAATGGGCGGCATCAGAGAATTAATACTGCGTCCATATTGCAGCAGGAGTGGCCCCCCGCCTTCGGCGGGTAAATTGTCCCGGAGCAGGATTGTGATGATTATGCTGATTTGTTTGATTTTATTTTTGCGGTTAACTGTGGAAGTATAAAACAGCATGGACAGAATAACCGGGACTGAGGAGCACCTGCAATTATTTTTGCGGCAACTTTGCCCGTTGAAGTATAAAACAGCATAAACGGAAATAACCTGCGCCCTGTCTTCAAATAAGAAACGCCCGCCATAGTTTTGAATACCTGCCACCGGATGAAAGCATATATATTTTTACTGGCTAATAAAAGTTATCAATAGGGGGATACGCCGCGTAGCTGCGTTATACCAGCGTATTGAAGCTTTATTTAATTAGCATTTATTGATATG
>NZ_DATMTE010000861.1:0-8776 GCF_035564935.1 Chitinophaga sp.
GTTAACAAAGAATTTTGAAAATGTAGGAAGAAAAAAGGTATATGAGCAAAAAGAGCCGGTGAACGGGGAGATATAACAGCCAAAGAATTACTTCTTTAGTTGTTTGATGAGACAATTATTCTTTTCATACAATAAGGGATAAAATAAGTTGACAACTTAAAAACATTGCAAGAAAGCAAAAAGCAGGGATAAATCCCTGCTTTCGCTATAAAAAGTAATACCTGTATTGATTAATACAGCAATCTCGTCTTAATTGTATGCTCCACTTCCTTCAGCAACGCCAGCGCTTCCTGCGATAACCTGGTATCCACATCCAGCACCACATACCCGATCTGGTCGTTGGTTTTCAGGTACTGCCCCAGGATATTGATCTTGTTGGCAGATAAAGCGGTATTGATGGCAGACAATACACCCGGCACATTCTGGTGGATGTGCAGGATACGGTGCGTGTTTTCAATAGGCGGTACGCTGATGGCCGGAACGGTATGGGAACCAAAGCTGGCGCCCTTTTCCAGGTAATTCAGCATTTTGCTGCTCACATCCAGCCCTATATTATGTTGCGCTTCTTCCGTGCTTCCGCCGATGTGCGGTGTAAGGATCACGTTGGATAACTTTTGCAGCGGCGTAGTGAAGGCAGCGCCGTTCTTTTCAGGTTCTACCGGGAATACGTCGATAGCCGCGCCGGACAAACGGCCGCTTTCCAGGGCTTCTTTCAGCGCTTCCAGGTCTACCACCTCGCCACGGGCATAGTTGATAAAGATAGCGCCGGGCTTTGCATCTGCCAGCACTTCCTTTGTGATCATATTCGTCGTGGTTTTGCTGGAAGGTACATGCAGGGAAATAATATCTGCTTTATTGAAAAGTTCTTTCAGGGTACGTTGCTGTTCCGCATTGCCGAGCGGCAGTTTGGTTTCCGCATCATAATAGATCACGTTCATACCCATTCCTTCCGCCAGTACGCTCACCTGGCTGCCGATGTTACCATATCCCACTATACCCAGCGTTTTACCCCTAAGCTCATAGCTGCCGGTAGCTTCTTTCATCCAGGTGCCGTTATGGGCGGCATTGTTCTTATCCACGATGCGGCGGATGAGAATGATAGACAACCCTATTACCAGCTCTGCCACTGAGCGGGTATTGGAATACGGGGCGTTAAAAACAGTTACACCATGCTCGGTAGCAGCTTTCAGATCAACCTGGTTGGTACCGATACAAAAACAACCAATGGCCTGCAGTTTCCTGGCCGACTCCAGTACCTTGCGGGTTACTTTGGTTTTAGATCGGATGCCCAGAAGATGAACGTCCTTAATTTCATTGATCAGATCCTCTTCACTCAGCGCACCTGTAAGCTTGCGCACCTGGTACCCTGCCGTGGTAAACTCCGCCACCGCAGCATCGCTGATGTTTTCTAATAATAAAATGCTGATCTTCTCTTTCGGATAACTTGTCGACTTTTGCTGGTCCATAATATTATACTAAGTTATATGTGTATCTGTATGTTGCAATTGGCTTAATAATTGCTGATAGCGGGGAAACAGGGCACAAACCTACTCGAAGTTGAGGAATATTCAAATAGCAGGGGACTCAAATTCGATTTTATCAAAAAAACGTGGAATTAAGGGACATTTTTTAAACTTTTTCACACTTTTTTGCTTAAAAACGAATTAAAAGAATCAGGAATCACCGTTTTTATTTGGCAGTCTTTTACTTTGAGTCTAAATTTAGCGCTTTGTATTTTTTGGGGTCTAAATTGAATAAGCAAGTAGTTATATTCTTCTAATGAAGCGATTGAAAGCAGTAAGTATTATCTTAACTATATCGGGAATTGCAATTATCTCCAGCTGCCAGAGCAATGCAGCAAGAAGGGAAGAAAGCAGAAAAAAAGCAGCGTCAGATTCAGTACGTTTTACAGCAGGATTATCAGCGGCGGAAAAAGAAGCCATCCTGAAATCGCCGCGCACCATACAGATGCAACATGAACTGGAAGCATTTTATAACGGGAAACTGCTTCGTACAGGATTTAACGGCGCCATGATAGTGGCAAGAAAAGGGGTGATCATCTTTGAAAAATATCATGGCTATGAAAACTCCCGGACCAAAACACCGGTGATGGACAGTTCTTCCTTTCAGCTGGCCTCTGTTACCAAAACCTTTACAGGCGCCGCAGTGATGTGGCTGGTACAAAATGAAAAACTCAGCCTGGAAGATTCCCTGCAAAAATTCTTTCCCGCATTTCCTTATAAAGGGATCAACGTACGTATGCTCCTGAACCACCGGAGCGGCTTGCCTAATTACCTTTATTTCTGCGACAGCCTATGGAAAGAAGAATCCAGGTTTATCACCAACGATGAGGTGATCAAATTAATGGAGCAACATAAACCGGCGATACAACACCTGCCGGACACGCATTTCCAGTATTGTAATACCAATTACATGCTGCTTGCTTCCATCATTGAAAAAGTAAGCGGGCAAAAGTATGCCGACTTCATGCAGCAAACTATTTTTGAGCCGCTGCGGATGACCAGCACTTTTGTATTCGACCCCTCCTCTGCTGCGCGGGCGCACCAGACGCAGAGCCACAAGTATAACGGGCAGTTTGAACCCGATACTTACTTCGATGGTGTAATGGGCGACAAAGGCATTTACAGCAGCGCAGAAGACATGCTCAAATGGGACCAGGCGCTTTACTCAGGTCAGCTCCTGAATGATGCTACACTAAAGGCTGCCTATACGCCTTACAGCAATGAAAAACCAGGCGTCCGCAATTACGGCCTGGGATGGCGGCTGATGGTATACCCCGACAGCACAAAAAATATCATTTACCACAATGGCTGGTGGCATGGCAACAATACAGTGTTCTATCGTTTCATCCAGGATTCTACCACGTTGATCATCTTAGGAAATAAATATAACCGCGGTATTTACCAGGCAGTAAAACCGGTACGTGATATTATTGGTCACGGTGATGGTGAAGAAGCGGGAGAAGAATAAAAAAAGTTACACATCTTACTATAAAAAAAACAGCATTGCTTGTATAAGTAATGCTGTTTTTTTTATAGTAAGATGTGCTATTATCCGTGCTTCCTGTTGGGTAAAACGTTATCCCGGGTCCATACTATTTCGCCGGTAAATGCATGACTCCTGACCGGGCATGCGGCTTTCAGGCAGTAATGACAGCAGGAAGGAATACAAGGATCCATATGAATAAAAAACTCTACTTCACTATCGGGAAAACCTGCATTAACAAGTTGCTCTATCTTCTTCATTTCATCATGCGCATCATTCAGTTCCAGGTAATACGGCAACGTTACATGGCAATCTATATGATAGTTATTTCCATACTGCTGTACGCGCATATTATGCACATCGATCCAGTTCTCCCTGCGGTGTGCAGATAAGATAGTGATCACCTTATCTACTATTTTCATATCCGTTTCATCCATCAAACCGGAAATGGAACGGCGCATGAGCTGGTACCCTTTAGCGAGGATCAATACGCCCATCACCAGTGATACCGCGGGATCGAGCCAGGTCCAGCCTGTAAAATGAATGACGATCAGCGCCGCTATCAACCCTGCACTGCTGTATACATCGGTCATAATGTGCTGTCCGTTCCCTGAAATGGTAATGGAAGAAAGCCGCCTGCCGGAGCGCACCAGGTACATGCCCAATAATAAATTAGCCACTGTGGTAGCGCCCAGTACCCACAAACCGTTCTCTATCTGGTGCAACTCCCGGGGCATGATAAAATACTGGATCGCCTTCACCAGGATCAGTATGCCGGCAATAAAGATCATAGCCCCTTCAAAACCGATAGAGAAAAACTCCACCTTTCCATGTCCGTATGGATGATTGGCGTCTTTCGGCATACCGGCCAGGTAAATACTGTAACAGGCAAAACCGCCTGCCACTACGTTAATAATGGATTCCAGGGCATCAGAAAGGATTGCCACGGAATGGGTCATAAAGTAGGCAGAGAACTTCGCCGCAGTTAGTATAAAACTAACAATCAGCGATACGAGTATAACGCGCAGTTCTTTTTTTAGCAATGGTTCAGTTTTGTATTGTAGTAAAGCGCAAAGGTAAAGGATTATTGGCGTTTGAAAACCATCCCGGTATTAATAAAAACATAACATAAGGCATGCTGATAAAGCCATTGCAGCTGTTACATTTGCGGTAATACCACGAAAAACTGTACTAACCCTTATAAACATACGAAAATGACCGGTAGTGAACAGCACGCTCAAACTGTGATCAATAAAATTTTCGACCTGTATAACACTTACGGCCAGGAAGAATACGGCGAACAGGTAACTATGCTGATGCATATGATGCAGGCGGCTCTCATAGCGGAAAGCACGGGCTTTGATGATGAAATGATCATTGCCGCATTCCTGCACGATATTGGCCATTTCTTTGAAAACGCCCCCCGGATGAACGGACTCGGCGCCCGTGCACATGATGATCTTGGCAGTACTTTCCTCCTGGAATGCGGTTTCCCGGAAAAAATGGCCCGGCTGGTTGGCAGTCATGTTGCAGCTAAACGCTACCTCACCTGGTCCGACAGCGCCTATTACGACACGCTTTCCGAAGCCAGCAAACAAACCCTGGAATACCAGGGCGGACCTATGAATGAAGCAGAAGCGCTGGCTTTCCGCAACGACCCTCTCTTTCAACAATATATACAGATCCGCATCTGGGACGATATGGGCAAAGAAACAGATATGCCTGTAATGCCGGAAGATGTGGAACGGATGCGGAAAAGAATGCTGGCTTACCTGCTGGCAAACACTACTGCCGGCGATAATTGAGCGGCTTATACTAAATTGCAGGTCTATGGACCTACGCGCTGAAATTTTACTGGAACATTCAAGGGCGCAATCGCTCCGTATAGCTGGATGGATCGGGCATCGTGCCAACCGGTTTGCCGCGTTGATACACCTTTTCCTGCACGATGAATACCGCGTGGTGCAACGGAGTGCATGGATTGTAAGTCTTGTAGCGGAAAAGTACCCGGAACTGCTCACTCCTCACCTGCCGGCTATGGTGGCCAGGATGGAAGAAGCAGGCATGCCTGTGGCAGTAAAGCGAAATGTATTACGCATATTGCAATACCTGGTGATCCCCGAACCTATTCAGGGACCGGTAATGAACAGTTGTTTTACCTTCCTGGAAGATCCGTTGGAAACAGTGGCAGTAAAAGCATTTTCTATGACGGTACTGGCCAACCTGGCCAAAGACTATCCTGAAATAAAAAACGAGATCCGCCTGCTGATCGCAGAAGCGCTGGAAAATAATCCTGCGCCGGGTATCCGCTCAAGAGCAAGGAAAGTATTGAAATCAATAGGCTGACAACAATCATCGCATAAAATAAAAAGCAGCGCAACAGGATACCGTACCCTGTTGTGCTGCTTTTTTAATGTGATATAACCGTTGGCTATGCCTTAGTCTCCCCTGCATCAGTTGCCGGAGGAGTAACAGGCGCCTTTGTTTCTTTCGGTTCTCTTGGTTCCCTTGGTTCTTTGGGTTCCTTTTCCTTCTTCTTCGCTGCTTTAGGCGCAAAGATGGCGATCATACGCTTACCTTCCATGGTAGGCATACTTTCCAGTCCACCTACTTCTGCCAGCCTTTCAGCAAACTTCAGGAGGATCAGTTCACCACGTTCCTTAAACATGATAGCACGGCCCTTAAACTGTACATAGGTTTTTACCTTGTTACCGTCTTTCAGGAAGCTTTCAGCATGTTTTGCTTTAAAATCGAAGTCATGGTCGTCGGTGTTAGGCGTAAAGCGAATTTCTTTCACTTCACTTTTGTGCGCCTTTGCCTTCATTTCCTTTTCCTTCTTCTTCTTTTCGTAAAGGAATTTATTGTAGTCGATGATACGACAAACGGGGGGCACAGCATTTGGGGAAATTTCTACCAGGTCTAAACCCTGTTCCTCTGCCAGACGCAATGCATCCTCTGTTTTGTAGACACCTACCTCAATATTTTCACCTACAAGCCTTACCTCAGGAACGCGTATCATCCTGTTGGTGCGATGTTCTTGTTGTTGTTCCCTGCGGAAGTTGGGGTTTCTTCCCCGGTTGTTGCCGCCAAAACTTGGTCTGGGTCTTTGTTGCATTAAAAAAAATAAAATTAATTAATTAATTGTCCATTTAGTCCATGGTCCACATATCGTCCATGGACCAAAAACAATCTTTACAAAAATACGGGGAAAATCATAGCAATTAACATACCTCAATCAAGTAATGTTCATTGTTTTATATACCTTTTTTCCACATTTATGCGATACTATTCAATTGGTTTCCTGTTTGCCACCTCTTCATTTATCATAGTGATAAACTGTTCGGCCTGCATGGTACCCAGGTCTCCTTTCGACTGGCGACGAACGGCCACTACTTCATCCGCAGCTTCTTTTTCACCGAGTACGAGCATGTACGGAATTTTTGCCAGCTCTGCTTCCCGGATCTTTTTGCCGATCTTTTCGCTTCTGTCATCTATTTCAGCGCGAATTTCTGCTTTTTTCAGCAATTCTGCTACTTTTTCTGCATAGGCCTGGCTTTTATCACTGATAGGCAGGATTTTCACCTGTGTAGGCGCTAACCACAGCGGGAATTTACCGGCGCAGTGCTCAATCAGCACGGCGATAAATCTTTCCAGTGAACCAAACGGCGCACGGTGAATCATTACCGGGCGGTGTTTCTGGTTATCAGCCCCGATATATTCCAGCTCAAAACGCTCCGGCAGGTTGTAATCCACCTGGATGGTACCCAGCTGCCATTTACGGCCCAGTGCATCTTTTACCATGAAATCGAGCTTAGGACCATAAAACGCGGCTTCGTCGTATTCCACCACGGTATTCAGTCCCTTTTCAGCAGCCGATTCAATGATGGCTCTTTCCGCCAGTTCCCAGTTTTCTTCAGTACCCATGTATTTGCCGCGGTCTGTTTTATGACGCAGGGAAATCTGTGCGGTATACTCCGTAAAACTTAAACTGTTGAATACATACATTACCAGGTCTATCACTTTCTGAAACTCTTCTTTTACCTGGTCCGGGCGACAGAAAAGGTGCGCATCATCCTGGGTAAATCCTCTTACACGGGTAAGTCCATGCAGCTCACCATGCTGCTCATAACGGTATACGGTACCAAATTCCGCGAAACGTACCGGTAAGTCCTTGTACGATTTTGGCGATACTTTATACAGTTCGCAGTGATGCGGGCAGTTCATGGGTTTCAGCATAAACTCCTCGCCTTCTTCGGGCGTGTGTATAGGCTGGAAACTGTCTTTTCCGTATTTCTCGTAGTGACCGGAAGTCACGTACAGATTTTTATTCCCTATATGCGGAGTTACCACCGGCAGGTAGCCGCTGGCTATCTGTGCTTCCTGGAGGAAACGTTGCAGGCGTTCACGCAGCATGGCGCCTTTAGGCAGCCACATGGGTAACCCCAGGCCAACTTTCTCAGAGAAGGCAAACAGTTCCAGTTCCTTACCCAGTTTGCGGTGATCGCGCTTTTTTGCTTCCTCTATCAGGGCCAGGTATTCGTCCAGCTCCTTCTGATTGGGGAAAGTGATACCGTAAATGCGGGTAAGCATCTTATTCTTTTCACTACCGCGCCAGTAAGCGCCGGCAATGCTGGTAAGCTTGATGGATTTAATAAAGCCGGTGTTTGGAATATGCGGTCCGCGGCAAAGATCTGTGAATCCGCCCTGGGTATAGAAAGTAATACTTCCATCCGGCAATTCATTGATCGTTTCTATTTTATACGGATCTCCCTTCTCTGTAAAATAAGTCAGGGCATCTGCCTTGCTTACTTCCTTACGCACATACTCACTGTTGTGTTTGGACAGCTCCACCATTTTTGCCTCAATCGCTTTCAGGTCCTCTTCAGAGATGGTACGGTCGCCAAGGTCAATATCGTAATAGAATCCGTTTTCAATAGAGGGGCCATAGCCGAGCTTTACGCCGGGGTACAGGGCTTCCAGGGCTTCCGCCATCAGGTGCGCCGAAGAATGCCACATGGTTGCCTTACCATCCTTATCCACCCACGTCAAAAGTTGCAGCGTGCTATCCGTCAAAATCGGGCGTGTAGCATCCACTACCTGCCCATTAACATTTGCAGCCAATACTTTGCGTGCCAATCCCTCGCTGATAGATCTGGCAATCTCCAATGCAGTTACTCCTGGTTCATACTGACGAACTGCGCCATCCGGAAAAGTGATATTTATCATACGTTTTGCTATTAGCGCCATACCTTTTCGTATGGGCTATATTTCCTTTATAAAATGTTTGCGAAGTTAAGAAATAGTTTGTTAGCTTTTAGATAACCATGTCGTTGAATTTAAGGATTTTAAAAATAAATATTATTACAGCGGTGTGAACACAGTTGGAGGAATGGATGGTAGCGTCGTTTACATATATAAAATTTTACAATTCAATGCAAGTATGCAGTTGGCCCGTCCTGAAAAAACAAAAGCATCAGGCAACCAGCTCTGCCATATGACAGTGTAAAGTAAAATCAGGATTTACATGACAAACTGTAAAACAATTTCAGGATTATTTCTTAACCTGTATAGGTATATTAGGACGAGACAGTGTATGGGGAGTGTATGCACAGTGTATGGGGAGTGTATGGGGAGTGTATGGAGAGTGTATGGGGAGTGTATGGCGAGTGTATGGGGAGTGTATGATAAGTACTACACATACACGGGTCCTAAGTATCCGGGAAGTATACAACAAGTATCCGGCACATACTAACCTGCTGGTTTATGGAAT
>NZ_DATMTE010000862.1:0-3734 GCF_035564935.1 Chitinophaga sp.
TACCCGTATTACATTTCCTTTATTTTCAGCGATGGTGATCACCGCGGGGCTGTACAGTTGCAGTACCTCCGGCGCCAAAGAAGGAAAAGACACATCCGCCATTGAAGCAGCCGCCCCGCTGGACGTTTTTTCCCTGGAAAAAGGCAGCCTGTCGTCTTCCATACAAATCCCCGGTGAGCTGATCGCTTTCCAGCAGGTAGATCTTTACGCCAAGGTGAGCAGCTTTGTGAAAAAGATGAATGTAGATGTAGGAAGCGAAGTGGTAACCGGTCAGCTGCTGGCTACCATGGAAGCGCCGGAGATCAATTCCCAGTTGTCCGGCGCTGAATCCCGGCTCAAATCGCAGGAGGCCATTTATTTGTCCAGCAAAGCTACCTACGACCGCCTGCTGGAAACCAGCAAAACGCCCGGTACCGTTTCACAGAACGACCTAGACCTGGCATTTGCCCGGCAGAAATCCGACCTGGCCCAGCTGGATGCCGCCAAAGCAGCGCATCGCGAAGTTGGCGACAACCGTAACTACCTGGAAATACGCGCGCCGTTCAGCGGGGTGATCACTGCCCGTAATGTAAGCGCCGGCGCTTATGTAGGCCCTTCCGGGAAGGGCTCTGAAATGCCCTTATTCACCCTGCAGGAGCAGAAGAAGCTAAGGCTGGTGGTGAGTGTACCGGAAGCCTACACCAGTTACCTGACTAACCAGAGTGAAGTAGCTTTCAAAGTAAGATCTCTGAATAACAAAGCATTCAAAGGAAAGGTGATCCGCCTGGCCGGCGCACTGGACCGTAAGCTTCGCGCCCAGCATATTGAAATTGATGTAGCCAATAACGATAAATCATTATTGCCCGGTATGGTGGCGGAAGTGGCTATACCTCTCACCGGTAGCGCCAGCAATTTCCTGGTACCCTCTTCTGCGGTGCTCAATTCTACCAAAGGCGTATTTGTATTGAAGATCCGGGATAAGCATTCAAAATGGATACCGGTAACTACCGGCCGGAGTGAAAACGGTAAAACCGAAGTGTTCGGGGAGCTCAGTGCCGCAGATACCCTGGTAACGGTTGCCAGCGAGGAAATAAGGGATAATGCTCCCGCAGTGAATGTAAAAGTTAAGTAGATAGATAGTGGATGAAGAGGAAAAGTCATTCCCGGAAGGGAATGGCTTTTTTGTTGAAGCGATTTATTATCAATTGATTATTATTAGATACTGTAGCTTTTACTTTAATCTGCTCACGACATTTTTTTCCGCATTGCGTAAATCAAATTCCGTATCCGTCAGCATCAATATAGGTGATGCCCCGAACTTTGCGCCTGCAAATTTTAAGGAATCAGACAATGGAGAAATCAATAAGGGAATTTTTAAAGAGATCAGGTTGGTGTTTATTGTTACTCAGTGTAATGCTGTCCAACACCGTATTAGCCGAAGAAATAGACAACGGCGGCAGCATTAAAGGACTCGTAACCACTTCAGACAATAAGCCGGCGCCAGGCGTGGCAGTGGTATTGAAAGGCACCAAAAAAACAACGCTCACAGACGATAACGGTACTTACTTACTCCGTAATATCAACCCGGGAAATTATACGATCCAGGTATCCCTTACGGGATATGAAACCACCAGCAGGGAAGTAACTGTTGAAAAGGATAAAACCATTACCATCGATCTTCAACTCAACATCTCTGAAAAGAACCTGAATGAAGTAGAGGTAACTGCTTTCAGGAACAAATACACTAAAAGAAGCAGCGAGTATGTGGCCAAACTGCCGTTAAAAAATATTGAGAATCCGCAGGTATACAACGTTATTTCCAGCGAACTGATAAAAGACCAGGTAGTAACCAGCTACGATAATGCCCTCAACAATGCTCCCGGTATCAGCAAATTATGGTCCTCTACAGGCCGCGCAGGGGACGGCGCCGGGTATTATTCACTTCGGGGTTTTGCGGTACAGCCTACACTGGTAAATGGCTTGCCCGGCTTAACCAACGGCGGCCTGGATGTAGCCAACATCGACAGGATTGAAGTAGTGAAAGGCCCGTCTGGTACACTTTACGGCAGCTCCGTTGTTTCCTACGGCGGTTTGATCAACACCGTTACAAAGAAACCTTATGACCACTTCGGCGGTGAAATCAGTTATACCGGCGGAAGCTACGGCCTCAACCGCGTGACCGCTGATATCAATACCCCCCTTGATAAAGATAATAAAGTGCTGTTGCGTGTAACCGGCGCTTACCATGATGAGAACAGCTTCCAGGATGCCGGCTTCGTGAAGAAACGCTTCATTGCGCCTTCGCTTACCTATCATGCCAGCGAACGCCTTACCCTGATGCTGAACACGGAATTTCTTTCTTCAGAAAGTACCAATCCCACCAGTTTGTTCCTCGACCGTGGTAACCCGCTGTTTGCGAAGAACCTGAAGGAACTGGGATACGATAACAAACGTTCTTATACCAGCAACAACCTCAGCATAAAAACACCTACTTCCAGCATACAGGCGCAGGCGATCTATAAATTATCCGATACCTGGACCTCACAAACCATCGTATCAAGAGGAAGCGCCAAATCAGAAGGCTATTACTCTTACCTGTATGAAGGATCTGCTTCTATGCCGGGCTTTCCCAACATTTCGCCCACTTTCGCAAGGTATATCAGCTACCAGAACGGCAGCACCAATACCACCGATATCCAGCAAAATTTCACCGGCGATTTTAAGATCGGGCAATTCCGCAACAGGGTAGTGGCCGGCCTGGATTATTTCAGCCGCCGCACACAAAGCAACAACACCGGCTATGCCATGAACGGCCTGGTAGATATGGCCGGCAATGACAACGGTATCCTGTCGAAACAACATACCGATTCATTGTTGAATGCTTTACCGGTAGACAACTCTAATCTTACCCAGGAAACATACAGCGCTTACGTATCTGATGTATTCAACATCCTGCCCAGCCTATCTGTAATGGCCAGTTTGCGTGTAGATCATTTTAAGAATGGCGGTCTTACTGCCGGTGCAAATGATAAATACTCACAAACCGCCCTGTCGCCTAAATTCGGGATCGTATACCAGCCTATCCTGAATACACTGTCCGTTTTTGCGAACTACATGAATGGCTTCACCAACAGCGCACCGCGTGCAAACGGTCAGAACGTATTGG
The DNA here is from genome assembly GCF_035564935.1 of Chitinophaga sp. Classification (GTDB taxonomy): domain Bacteria; phylum Bacteroidota; class Bacteroidia; order Chitinophagales; family Chitinophagaceae; genus Chitinophaga. The sequence continues at coordinate 3,146 of NZ_DATMTE010000862.1, forward strand.
TAAGCTTCGATCCTGAACAGGCCAACCAACTGGAAGGCGGGGTGAAAGTAAACCTCATGGGTGGTATGATCACCGGTTCCGTGAGCTACTACGATATTAAAGTGAAAAACATCATCCTGCAAACAGGTGGCGGCACAACACTGGCATATACCCAGGGCGGTACAAGAGCCAGTCGTGGTGTAGAAGCGGAAATCGTAGCTAACCCCGTAGCTGGTTTGAACATCACCGGTGGTTACAGCTACAACGACAGTAAATTCACCGAAACAAATGATAAGGAATACCTGGGCAGACGTCCTGAAGAAGCAGGCCCTAAGAATCTTGCTAACCTCTGGATCACTTACAAATTCCAGAATGGTCCGGTGAAAGGCTTTGGTATCGGCTTTGGCGGCAACTACGCCAGCGAAAATATGATCCTCAACAGGCTTACTACCGGTGTATTCACTTTACCATCTTACACGGTATTAAATGGTTCACTGTTTTACAATACCAACAAGTTTAACGTAGCATTCAAACTCGATAACATCGGTAACAAAGAATACTACAAAGGTTGGAGCACGCTGGAACCGCAAATGCCAAGACGTTTTTCCGG
>NZ_DATMTE010000863.1:0-1855 GCF_035564935.1 Chitinophaga sp.
GGAAGTAAATGTGGTTCGTTCCACACCAGTTACACCTGGAGTGGATTACTCGGCCTATCCACGGAACAAGGCGTATCTTTTTGGCCTTAACCTGACATTGTAAAACGATTGTTTAGTTATAAGGGGTCTCTGAAATAAATATTAACAACATGAAATCAAGATATCTTTTAAATCAGCTTTTCCTCTGTATGTTGCTGGTTGTAATAACCGGGATCTCATCCTGCAGGCGTTACCTGGAAATAGCGCCAAAGTCCTCGTTTGATGAGAACTATGTGTTTGGCAGCGTAACTTCTGCTACCAGTGCGGTTATAAGTGTATATGGCCACCTGGCCGGACAGGAAGGTTATGGCTCCCGTTTATCGCTGATGTATACAGTAGACCAGGATGAATCGCTGGGATACAGCAACAGCGCTGCCGGTGGCGGCGATAACGGGCAGAAGGCAATGGCGCGTTATAATGCAACGCCGGAGAATGCACAGTTGGAAAGACCTTATAACCAGTTGTATGGAGGTATTGAAGGCGCTAACATCTGTATAAAAAATATTCCCAAAATGGATGCCTATACCAATGGGAGTGAAAGTGATAAGAAAGCACTCCAACGGTTATACGGTGAAGTACTCACATTGCGGGCGCAGTTCTATTTTGAGCTGATCAGGAACTGGGGAGATGTGCCGGCGCCTTTTGCGCCTTCCATAGATCAGCCGGATCTTTTTATGCCCAAAACAGACCGCGATACTATCTATGCACATATTCTCAATGATCTTAAAGCCGCGGAAGACCTGGTGCCATGGCGGGGGGAAGCCGGCATAACAGCAGACGAGCGGATCACCAAAGGCGGTGTAAAAGCTATCAGAGCCAAGATAGCGTTATTCCGCGGTGGTTATTCTCTGAGAAGTAATTCCAATAAGATGGAACGCAGGCCGGATTACCTGGAATATTACCAGATTGCAAGAGATGAGTGCCAGGATATTATTACTTCCGGGAAACATATGCTTAACCCGGGTTACGAGTCGCTGTTTAAAGATTACCTGGATGCGCATAAAATTGAGATAAACGGGGAGGTATTGTTTGAAGTGGCACTCGCCGGTGGATTGGGAGCAACAGACAGCCGGTTAACGGATGGAGGCCCGCCGGTAGGAACCACCGGTAACGGCGCCATTAAACTGGTGCCCAGTTATTATTATTCATTTGATTCAATTGATACCCGCAAAGATGTGACGGGAGCCGATTATGCGGTGAAAACCACTAACCAGCACACTCCGGGATCCACATCTGCGCTTCTGTCCATATTCTGTGGAAAATTCAGAAGGGACTGGGTTTCCAATCCCGCCATTCCTTTAACCACGCCAACGCTGTACAGTGGAATTAACTGGCCGGTAATACGCTATGCAGATGTATTGCTGATGTTTGCGGAAACGGAGAATGAACTGAAGAACGGGCCCACGGCCGAGGCAATAGCCGCATTTGAGCAGGTACGTAAAAGAGCTTACAGGGGAAATGAAACCAAAATAGGAAATACACCTACGGACAAAACCGGCTTTTTCAATGCAGTAATGAATGAAAGATGGCTGGAGTTTGGCGGAGAAGGTATCCGTAAATATGACCTCATAAGATGGAACCTGCTTGGAAAAAGGATTGCAGAAACAAAAGCTGCCATGACCAGCATGATGCATCAGGAACCACCTTACGATAAATTGCCGGCCAAACGTTTTTATAAAAATAATTCCACCACCATGGTATGGTATAATTCCATGTACAGGCCACAACCTGTTGCTACACCGCCAGCAGGTTACATTTCCGCCAACTGGATAAGCAGTATTTCTGAAGCTTTTATAACCAACATCGCGGATTCTTA
>NZ_DATMTE010000864.1:0-4596 GCF_035564935.1 Chitinophaga sp.
AGCAGGGATCCGGTTTAACGATTCCCCGGATAAAACATATGAACCCACCATGCAGAATAATGATAACAATAAATCCTCCGCTTATCTCATCTCCCGAAAAAAAATATCTGTATTAGAAAAATATTTCTTTACTTTGCGTCATAATGACGTAAACAAAGTTTAAACCCTGCACCAATGCAACGGAACTGTTAACCCCGCCAACATTCCTGCACCGGTGAAAAACTAAAACAACATGAACAAAACAAAAGAATGGCTATCGCCTGCGAAACACTGAATATAATGGAAGCAGGCCATACCGGCGAAACTACTTTCACCGCCGCACGCAGGCTGGTGGTAAACAAACAGGCATTCAATCATAAATTTGCTACAATGAAGTACAATAATAACTGGCTGATCGAAAAGTATCAGGCCAAAGAAAAATTAAAGTTCATCTTTTTCTGGGGCCACCGTCCCTCCGCGGACGGCAGCGTTACCCAGAGCTGTTTCAGCCAGTGGTGGACCGCGCCTTTCACCGTAAACGGCGTCACTTATAAAACAGCCGAACACTGGATGATGGCAGGGAAAGCCCGGCTGTTCAATGACGATGCCACGCTGCAGAAGATCCTGGCCGCAAACACACCGGATGAAGTCAAGAAGCTGGGAAGACAAGTGAAACGCTTTGATCCCGCTTCCTGGGATGCACATAAATTTGACCTGGTAGTGGAGGGTAATCATCATAAATTTTCACAGCACCCGGCATTGAAAACCTTTTTAATTAACACACACGATCGCATATTGGTGGAAGCCAGTCCTATGGACCGTATATGGGGCATTGGTATGGCAGCCTCCAACGAACACGTGGAAAATCCCTTACTATGGCGCGGGCATAACCTGCTCGGTTACGCGCTCATGGTGGTCAGGGACCAATTTAAATAACATGAACAACAGATCTATCAGTAAGTTACTGAGCTTTATTCTCCGGCATAGCCCGGACACTATACAGGTTACACTCGATGCCCATGGCTGGACAAACGTGAACACGCTCCTGCAGCAATGCAAAGCGCACGGACATCATTTTACCATGGAGGAACTGGAAAAAATGGTGGCGGAAAACGATAAGCAACGCTTTTCTTTTAATGAAAACAAAACCATGATCCGCGCCAGCCAGGGCCACTCCATTGATATATCACTGGACCTGCCCCCGGCCATACCACCGGAATTTCTTTACCATGGCACCGTGGTAAGGATTATGGACAACATACGTAAAACCGGTTTGCGGAAAATGAGCCGGCAGCATGTGCATCTTACCGGCGACAGGGCCACTGCCGAAAAGGTTGGCAGCAGGAGAGGAGTACCACATATCCTCACCATCCGCAGCGGCGATATGCATAGAGCCGGTATGGTATTTTATCTTTCAGACAACGGCGTATGGCTTACAGACGAAGTGCCGGTAAAGTATATTCAATAATGCTTACCTTGTGAAGAGGTAAATGCGAATCGACCCGGGTGCCCGCATTCATTGCGGGCTTTATTTTTTTATCAGTATTTTTAAAGAAAAAAATATGTCTATCACTACAGAGGCAGAACTCGATGGCATGAAAAAAGTGAGCGAAGCAGTAGCTGTTACGCTCAGAGAAATGAGGAACTATGCCAGGCCGGGTATGACGGCAAAAGAAATAGATGAATATGGAGGGGAAATATTAAATGCCCTGGGTGCGAAATCGGCGCCAAAGCTTACCTATGGCTTTCCCGGCTGGACCTGTATCAGCGTGAACAATGAAGTTGCGCACGGTATTCCTTCTGCAAAAAAAATACTGCAGGAAGGCGACCTGGTGAACATTGATGTATCTGCAGAGCTGAACGGTTACTGGTCAGACAATGGAGGTTCTTTCGTACTCGGTGAAGACATTTACCGGCACCAGGCCCTGGTAGATGCTTCAAAGGCGATACTTCAAAAGGCCATCCGCTATATCAAAGGCGGCACCCGCGTGGCCGATGTGGGCAGGCTCATTGAAACAGAAGCCAGGAAATCAGGATATACCGTTATCCGCAACCTTGCGGGCCATGGCGTTGGCAGAAGCCTGCATGAAGCGCCGGATGATATCCTTAACTGTTATGTACGTTTAAACCGTACCCGTTTTAAAAAGAATGCCGTAGTAGCCATAGAAACCTTTATTTCCACCATTTCTTCTTTTGCCAATCAAAGTAATGATGGCTGGACACTGATTGGAAACAAGGGCGGCTTTGTGGCGCAGCATGAACATACTATTGTTGTTACCGACCAGGAACCAGTGATCCTGACCGCTGCCAACGAAATATGGAATTGATCTTACTTCAACTGTAATGTTACCGCGCGGATATTTTTACGGTCGTCGGTATACGTGATATGCACCAAACCGTCTGCGGTGGCGATTATGGCAGGATAGCTGTATTCGCCGCCTGCACGTTTTTCCAGCTGATATACATCCTTCCATTTAATACCGTCTTTTGAAACGGCTACCCGCAGCTCGTTGCGGCCATCCGACCACCTGTTTCCTCCTTTTGTTGGGTTGTACACCAATGCCATATTACCATTGGGCAATGTTACGGCATCAATGCCTGAATTGGGATTGGGCAGCTGCAGCGCGCTCACGCGGGTCCATGTAGCGCCCATATCTTTCGACCAGCTGGTGGCTACTACTTTTTGCCGGCTGCGGAACAGCAGCTGCAGGCGGCCGTCCCGGTGGGTGAGTATAGTGGGTTGTATCACGCCGAAGGTGTCGCAATCAATGGCCACCTTCTGCCATTGATGCCCGGTACTGTCGCTGATCTCCATATGCGACACCCAGTGATTGCCTTTTACGCTTTCTGTGCTGGAGGGGTGCAGCAGGCGTCCGTCCGGAAGCTGTATGCATTTATTTTTTATAGGACCCAGCATGCCTTCCGGTAGTTTTTCGGGAGATGACCAACTGCTGCCGTCATCACTGCTATAGCGGGCCATGCCCCACCACTCCCGCGGATTAGGACCCACTTTGTAGAACAGGCAAAGTAAACCTGCCCGGGTACGGAACAGTACCGGGTTCCAGCAGGGATAACGAAGGGTATCGTTTATAATGCCGTCTGCCAGTTTTACCGGCGCCTGCCACTTGCCGGAAGTAAAACGCGACGACCAGATCTCTACATCCTTATTACCTTCTTCCTTTCCGCCAAACCACGCACTGAGCAGGTCGCCGGAACCCAACGTTGTAATGGTAGACGCATGACTGGAAGGCGTAACCGGCACCGGCATGATGAGCTCATTATGCAACGGCACTGCCTTCGTTTGTGCCTTTGCCGGGAAATACAGGACAGCCGGCAATAACAGCGAAAGATAAAAACGCATAGATAAAGAGGTATGTTTGAGCAGGTAAAATAGGGAATACAAGGGGATTATCATAAAGATTGGTAAATTTGCGGCCTTATGTCATTATACACAACAAAGGGAACCGTTACTATCACCTGTAACAAACGCCTGACTCCTTACCTGGAACAGGAAGTAAAAGAGCTGGGATTTACTGTAGAAGAAACATTCGTTACCGGTGTGCGGTTGAATGCATCGCTGAATGAGTGTATCCGTCTTAACCTGAACCTGCGCTGCGGCAGCCAGGTACTGTATAGCCTGAAACAATTTGAAGCCGCTGATGGCGATGAAATATACAACCAGCTGAAATCCTATCCCTGGGAAACCATCCTGCCGGATAATGGTTACTTCTCCATTACCAGCAACGTGCAGAATGAAACCATCAACAACAGCATGTTTGCCAACCTGCGGGTAAAGGACGCAGTGGTGGACCGTATGCGTGATAAAACAGGGAAGCGTCCTTCTACGGGAGCGGAACTTACCGGTGCAGTGATCCACCTGTTCTGGAAAAATGAACAGGCAGAAATATTTGTAGATACCACCGGCGATTCCCTTGCAAGACACGGCTACCGCAAAATACCAGGCCGTGCGCCCATGCTGGAAGCCCTGGCGGCATCCACTATCCTGGCTACCCGCTGGGACCGGAAAGCGCCTTTTATCAACCCCATGTGCGGTTCAGGCACGGTTGCCATAGAAGCCGCACTGATAGCCACCAACAGCCGGCCCGGTCTTTTCCGTGATAACTACGCCTTTATGCACCTGCAGGGTTTCAATGAAGCTGTATACCTGGAAGAAAGGGGACTGCTGGAAAAACAGATCGTGGAAGCGCCGGGGTTGCGCATCATTGCCACCGACCTCAGCGAGGCCGCCATTGTAAATGCACGTAAAAATGCAAAAGCCGCCGGCGTAGCGGACATGATTCAATTCCGCGTATGTGATTTCGCCGCTACCGAAGTGCCTGAAGGAGAAGCCGGCGTAGTGTATATGAACCCTGAATACGGATTGCGCCTCGGCGAAATTGAAGCGTTGGAAGAAACCTATGGCCGTATCGGCGATTTTATGAAACAGCAATGCCGTGGCTATTACGGGTATGTATTCACCGGGAATCTTGAACTGGCAAAGAAAATAGGGCTCAAAGCCAAACGCCGGATAGAATTTTATAACAGTACGATCGATTGCCGCCTGCTGGAATATGAATTGTATGCAGGCACCCGTGACGCGCGTAAACTATAAATCAT
>NZ_DATMTE010000865.1:0-11453 GCF_035564935.1 Chitinophaga sp.
TTATTGCGATGACACAGCTATCCGGAGGTAGCGCCTATATAATCAAAAAAAATATTCCGGGCTTAACATTTTTATGCTATTTCTGTAACATTTTGGCACGTTATTTAGTTATATAGACGGACTTTTTAATCAAATTAGCATGGAAATGAAGAAAAAATATTTTTTACTGGTGGTTATCACGATTGGACTTGCTTTGATTCCGTTTATTAAAAACAGCATCATTAAACACGATGAATTTGACGCTACACGAGATCTGTTCATTTAGTGTTTAGCGGGTCCCATTGACCGTTTCTGAAAACACCCCAAAAGCGGGGTCGGGCTTTTGTTTGCCGGCAAATAATGATGCAGCCGGGTTGCGCTTCCCACCCCCTTAACTTTACCGCGGATATTCGCTTTCACACACACTTTATAGTTGATTTTCAATCGATAAAAAAGAATTGGGAGACAACCGCGAATGTTTTCGCTATTGTCTCCCAACTTATTTTAAGTGTGTAACAATTCCTCTCTAACTCTTGCCGGTACTACGTTTGCTGATCAAGTCCACCTTCCCTCCGCATCATGTGCACCTTCTCTGTATGGCATAAGTATGCACTAAGCATCTCCTAAGCCTTCCCTGTTCAATGGCAAAGTAGGGTCCGGGTATCCTCAAAGCCTATTCTGTTCAATGGCAAAGCCACTCAGGTATTTTCACTGATCACATCTGCAAAGCTCCTGATACCGATCATTTTAGCGGAAGTATAGCCTTCTGCATACTCCACTCCCACCATCTTACCCAGCATTTTCGCGCGGTAAATAACACTGTCAAAAAAGCCGGAACCGGAAATATAGGTTTGCGGCTCATGGTCTTTCGGCGCCAGGAACTGTGAACTGAAGCTCCTGATCGCTTCCAGCTTACGCTCCATTACAGCGGTAATATCTACTACAAAATCGGGTTCGTGATAACGGTCCTGCAGGAAATGAAAAACCTGTTTCGGGCGCCACGCTTCCTGTGTCTGCCCATCTGCCAAAGTTTCTACTTTTCTTAGTCCTGCCAGGAAGCAACTGTCGGCAATCAGTTTGCCTGCCCTTCCATGGTCGGGGTGGCGGTCGTCCATTGCATTGGCCAGTACAATATCTGGCCGGTATTTCCGGATAGCGGTAATAATAGCCATTTGCTCCATCGTATCATTCCTGAAAAAGCCATCAGCCAATCCAAGGTTTTCACGGACTTCCAGTCCCATGATCTTTGCAGCGGCTTGCGCCTCCTGCTCCCGCAATTCGGGGGTACCACGTGTGCCCAGTTCTCCGCGGGTAAGATCAACAACGCCTACCTTCATTCCCTGTTGGGCATGTACCATCAGGGTGCCGGCACAACCCAGTTCCACATCGTCGGGGTGCACCGCTATAGCCAGTATATCTAGTTTCATATGCTGTAAATTGAGGTGCAAAGATGGGAAAATATTTACTCTTCTGAGCTGGTGATCACGATCCCGGCCTTCCGGTCCATCACCTGGTACTTGTCCTGCACCTCTTTATCAGAAATAATCCGCATAGAACGGAAGGTTTTCCTGTCGAGGGTCATTAAACCGGTTTCATTGGTGGGAGTAACGGGTTTCCCGTTCACGATAAAGTAAAAGCTGCTGTCGTTGCCGTATTTACGCAGCAGGCTGTCGTATGCCGGGGATTCGCTGCTCAGCAGCACATTCACCCTTTTACGGGCAAAGGGTTTGGTTTCTATATATACCACCCCATTTTCCGCCTGGCTGCCATACTTCAGCACTGCTTTGGAGCCTTTTGCAATGGTGATCACCCCAATCCGGTCGGGCGATACCTGCCCTATAGCGGCCTGGTTTACCACCACGCTGTCCAGCACATACACGGGATCATCGCCGGCCACCTGTGCCATGGCTCCAACGGAAATAAATAATAAGCTGCTAAGTAAGATCCTTGCTTTCATAATAAACCCTTTTCATGACAGGCGAATATTACGAAGATAGCCCAATTAATTGTAGACGCGGTATTGCTGGTACATTTCCAGCTCCTGCACAATCGCCTCAATGTCGCGATCTTCCTGTTTGTCGTAGTCGCTTTTCAGGTTGCCTCCAAAAAAGAAAGCAACGGTTTGCCATACGCGGGCATTAAAGCCGCCTTTAAGCTCTTTGATAATTTCAAAGCAGTTCTGACCCGTTTCGCGGTTAATCAGTTTCATGAGTACTTTACCCTGGTATACGGAGAGGTTTTCCAGTTTATCGCCGAACTGGGCCTTGAGTTCTTTTTCTTTGGTGGCCAGGAAGGCCTTACGTTCCTTTTTATTCATGGAAGCCAGGCGGCTGTTCACATCTTTCAGTACCCTTGCCGCTGATCTGGCATAAGGGTAAGTTACATATACCGCATTCCGTAAACGGCTCCAGCGCTCACGCTCTTTACGCAGGGCTTTGGGCATCTTCGCCACTACATCAAATATCGCCAGGGTGATCACCGGCACGGTATCCTGTCCCACTACAATGGCATGCAATGGTATCACATCCGCCCCATGCGCCTCCTGGGCCATCGCGCCACTGTGGTAAAAGGACATGCCCAATACCAGGAACAGTGAAATGATGATCTGTTTAAAACGGATACGCATAGTTAACTTAACGTTGCTTACTGATAGAATGTTACCACAAGTTATAAAAAGATTTGAGATTCGGTGTTAACTAAAAAGTGTTAGCGGATTGGTTTCATATGCAAGATATTTTCCGCAAAATGGTCGATCGCTTTTTCCACCGCGGGAATGTCGTGCCCTGTCAGCGCGCATCCCATTACATGATTGCCAGCCCCCGGAATTGCCACGGCTTCCTTTAAGGAATCCGGTGTGCCCAGCTTCTTTTCCATTTCCAGAATAGCGGATACTCTCACGGTTCCATCCTGGTTCGCCTCATCTTTATAATAGTATAAATTGAGCACCGGCTGATGTACTTTCTCAAAAGTGGCATCCACCATGCTGGACTCCAGCAGGTTTTGCAATTGTACCACCGCTTCCAGGCGGTAATTATTATACCAGTACTTTGCTATTTCGGGGTTCTTATCATCGCTGTGCCTGAAGTCCCCTTTGCTCACCGCCCGTGCTAATTGTAATCCCCAGGGATTATTGGCGAGGAAGGCCAGGTTGTCGTTGATGGCAATGTTGGGCGACATATTGATCATCGCATAAACATCGTTGGGATAGGCTGCTGCCAGCTTCAGCGCCAGCGTACCACCGGTGGAGGTGGTCACCAGGATCACCTTATTGCCCAGTGCCTTGCCTATGCTCAATGCCTCTTCTGCATCTTTCCACAAACCGGCGGCTGTCATATGCAGCAGCGGATCGCTGGTTTCAATCCCGTGCCCGTCGAGCCGCGACAGGAACAGGTTACACCCGTAGCGAGCGGCAAAATTGCGGTGTACCGGGTTTCCTTCTTCCTGGCTGGCGGAAAAGCCGTGCAGGTATACCACCGAATAAGGCGTTTTATGAAAACCGGTGTCCTGCCATACAATACGGGCTTCATTATCAGGTTTCAGGCGATAGGCTGCCTCTTTATGCTTTATATAAGCATCCAGGGCCGGGCCGGCTGCCGGCACTGCCGGTAAACGATGCTCATACACCGGCGCTTCCGGGGAGGGGCCGAGAAAATACACCACGGCAAGCGTGGCTATAACGATCAGGGATATACGTAACCACCTAGGCATCATCAGGATATTTATTCCTGTTAAATGTATAGAACAATTCTGAAATGCCGCCGCCTCCGGAAGGATTTAACCAAGAAAAAATCCTTCAACAGCCATGCCATTGAAGGATTCTCTCTGAAAAAATATACAAAGATTATCTTCTCCTTATTTTCTGATAAATGCTCATTGCAGTACCTATCACTGTAATAATGATACCCAGCCATAACACGTTGATATAAGGGAATATCAGCGCTTTCATCACGATATAGTCGTTGAAGCTGGTGGCTTCTTTTACTTTCAGCTCTATTTTGTTTTCCGCAGGCATGATCTTCGAGAACCTTACATTCAGGTTCAGCGGCGCCAGGGTATCTTCCACACTGTACTGGTAGCTGCTGTCGCGGATAAAATAGATAGGCTGCAGTTTAAAATGATCGTCTGTTTGCGTGTATACCTCCAGCTCGGCCCCTACAGCCAGGTCGCCACTCTGCGGAACATAATTGCGGCTTTGCGGGCTGGTGTTCAATCCTTTCAGCACAATGAACCCTTTGGAGAAAAATACAGAGTCGCCCTGCTTCATTTCATGGGTCACATAAGGCGTGGTATCTGCCTGGGCGGCTTCATCACGGTTAGGTGCGGCAGATACATAGGTGAATATATCCTTTGTCAGGTAGTGCCTGGAAGCCGGGTTGGAAGAAAGTGCATTTTCCTTTTTATTTACAAACGCATCCGGGTAAAGGGTAAAACGCTCCAGCGCTTTGCCTGTTTGCCTGTCTTTTTTCTCGTAATGCACTACATAGTACGTTTTAGGATCGCCCTGCGCTACGGAATCACCTGTGTAGGTAACATGGTAGTCGCCCATTTCCACCGGTACATCTTTTGGCAGCATAATATTCTCGCGCGGATTCTGTTTGCTTTCCTTTGTAAAAATACCATCACCCAGCATCTTCATACGGTCCAGTGAAATCACTTCCATTTTAGCGGAGGAGATCAGCACGCCCAACAGTACCATACCAAAGCCAATATGCGCTACAGAGGCGCCTGCGTTTTTCAGCTTGCCTTTCAGGCCGGAGAAGATATAAAAGAAGTTGGCCACAATGGCATAAATGCTGGCGAACAACATCAGATAAATAGCAGTGAGGAAGCCGGCGCCATACTTATCGTAAGTGATAGTACCTTTCCAGGCCACCAGCCCGGTTAACAGTAAAGCGACCACGGTGGGCACCAGCAGCTTTTTGGTGATCTCGCCACGGGGAGTATCCTTGTACCGCATAAACTGCACAATGGCGGTTAATACGCCCAATACAATAGCAATCCAGATCTGGATCTTGTTGTAGTGGAAAATACTATCAGATGGGGGCGCAATATCGTTCATACTGAACAGCGTCTTCAAACCGGTTACGCTCAGTAATTTATTCCATACGGGAATAGAAGTAGTAAAGGTGATCTGGATACCTGCAATCAGCAGGATCAGGGAACCTACAAACAGCCAGAACTCGCGGGAGTAGCTGTTCTCTTCTTTTTTAACAGTAGGAATTTCCTTCCTGCGGATGATCAGCAGGGCGATAGACGGGATGGTGAACACCAGCATGGAAAACAGCAGCTGTGCGGTCATCCCCATATCTGTAAAGGAGTGTACGGAGGTATCTCCCAGTACACCGCTCTTTGTTAAGAAAGAGGAATACAGGATCAGTACGTAGGAAATAAAGAAGAAGAAGAAGGTGGATTTCAGTGAGTGCCCCGTGGCTTTGTAGGCCAGGAGGGTATGTACGCCCGCCACCATGGTAAGCCAGGGTACCAGCGAGGCATTCTCTACCGGGTCCCATGCCCAGTAACCGCCAAAATTCAATGACTCATATGCCCAGGCGGCGCCCATCATGATACCGGTTCCCAGCATCATTATGGCAAAAAGGCTCCAGGGTTGTACCGGTTTTACCCAACCGGTATAATCCTTTACCCACAGCCCTGCAAAGGCAAAGGCAAAAGGAATGATCATGGAAGCAAAACCCAGGAACAGTACCGGCGGGTGGATCACCATCCAGTAGTTCTGCAACGTAACGTTCAACCCGTTCCCGTCGTGGATATGCTGCATATAATCTGCTGTCTGGAAAATAGGAGCTGCCTGGTTTTCAGGCGCTTCCCTCAGCAGCATGAAAGGATTGCTGCCTACTTTATAACCCAGGATGAAAATACCAAGCAGCATACTTGCCATGATCAGCTGTGCCAGGGAGAAAATTGTCATCACCGGCGCCTCCCAGTTTTTGGAAGTGCGGATCAGGAAAATCCCCAGGATACTGTTCCAGATACTCCAGAGCAGGAAACTTCCTTCCTGGTCGGACCAGAGGCTGGACAACAGGTACTGGATAGGCAGGTCGCGCGAGGTATTACGCCATGCGTATTTATATTCGAAATAATGATTATACAGGATAAAGTACAGGCAACTGAAAACGCCTATTACGGCGGCCGACTGTATAATAAAAGACCAGCGCGCCAGTTTCTTCCATGAATCCCGGATCAGCGGTTCTTTTCCTTTAACTACATTATAATAAGCCACGGTGGCTACCATAGATGCTACAAATGCCAGTATGGCAAAGAAGTGGCCCAGTTGGCCCGGCAGTAAATGTTCCCCTACAAACTTCATAAAATTCCTCTGAGAGATATAAATATTGTGGCATTGATTATCCGGCGATGATAATCATATCGTATAGCTGATTACAACTGTTTGTTGCTTACTGCAACCTGGTCGTCCTTATACTTGGACGGACATTTCATCAGTATTTTACTGCAATGAAATTCATTGCCATCCATTTTACCGGTGAGTACAATGGATTCGGCTTTTTCAAAGTCGGTAGGTTTAGCGCCGTAGAAAACTACTTTGTGGGATTCCCCGGTTTTATCGTGGACATAGAAGCTAAACAGGTTGGCATCTTTGATCGGATCGTAGTTCATCGCCTTTAAGGTATCGAGTGTACCAATTACATGGAACTCTTTTCCCTCCTTCTCACGGGCTGTTGCAAAAGTTTCATAGGTACTGAAATCACCCACCATAGTCACTATCACTCCAATTGCCACCGCAATTACCACCAGCAGAATAATATTTGTTTTTTTCATATGAAAATTATCTTCCCTATTGATTAGACACAAGCTGCAAAAACCCTTTACCCGCGCGACTTCACCACCTCCTCACTTTTTGCCTTACTTTATTTGTTTCCGATTAATCGGCAAAATTAAGTCAAAATGACCTTCTTCCGACAAAATTTATATAAAAGGCAATTCTTTTTATGAGAAGGACGGCTGTAAGTAAACATAATCCTATCTTTGCGCGGAATTTAGAAAAGTACGACTTTATCATGGCAGATTTATCTCAATTTGACCCTAACTCGGTTGGCCTGCTGTCCAACAACGTTTTTGGCTTACCTTTTTCCGAAGAAGAAGCAAGACTGGTACTGGTACCTGTTCCCTGGGAAGTAACCGTTTCTTATAGTAATGGTACCGCCCGTGGCCCGGAACATATTTTCAGGGCTTCCTTCCAGGTAGACCTGTACGATGCAGATGTGAAAGACGGCTGGAAACAGGGTTTCTATATGCGGGAACCGGACAAACACCTCCTGCTGCGCAGCGATTACCTGCGCAAGGAAGCTGAACTGTACCTGAAGTTCCTGACCGAAGGGGGAGATATTTCTGAAAATGAATTTCTGAAAAAAACCCTGGTAGATGTGAGCAACGGCACCAGGGCCATGAATGAATGGGTGTACACCCAAACCAAAGCCCTGCTGGAAAAAGGAAAGCTGGTTGGCCTCGTAGGCGGCGACCACAGTACGCCGCTGGGCTTCTTCAAAGCCATTGGCGAGCACAAAGGCGAATTTGGTATCCTGCAGATAGATGCACACTGCGATCTCCGCGATGCATACGAAGGATTCAAATACTCCCACGCTTCCATCATGTTCAATGCGCTGGCCGAAGTACCGCAGCTTTCCAAACTGGTGCAGGTAGGGATCCGCGATTACTGCGAGGAAGAAGTGGATTATATCAATAGCAGTGAAGGCCGTGTAGTTACCTTCTTCGATAAGCAGATCAAGGAAAGACAATTTGAAGGGGAATCCTGGAAAGCTATCTGCGACAGCATTATAGCTACTTTACCGCAACAGGTATATATCAGTTTTGATATCGACGGGCTGGATCCGAAATTATGCCCGCATACCGGCACCCCGGTAGCCGGCGGTTTCGAGGTAGAGCAGGTATACTATCTTTTCAAAAAAGTACTCGAAAGCGGCAGGAAACTGATCGGCTTTGACCTGAACGAAGTAAGCACTTCACACGATGAATGGGATGCCAATGTAGGCGCACGTGTGCTGTTCAAACTTTGTAACCTGCTGATCAGTTCCAATTCTTAATCTCACATTCCTGTACATGCAAAGTTTGCGCATCCTGCATCCGAATACCCCCAGCAGAATCCGGTTATTACCGGTGATGCACGGGCTTACCGGCATACTGTTCCTGTTTAATGCGATCGGCATTTACCGCAGTCCGCAACCTAACTGGTTCCTGGTAGTATTCTTTCTTGTAATAGGAATTGCCTGTATCGGCTTTCCCTTTACCATGAGGAAGTTTAAGAAATTTAGCGAAGCCAATACCGTAGCCAGGATAATAGAAGCGCTGATCTGCTTTACCGGCAGCCTGTACTTCCTTTCGCACCTGAATCCCGTTACCGCCTTGCTGCTGTTCCTGGTAGGCGCCGGACTGGCTTATGTAGGCTGGATGGAGCACCGCATTTTCCAGCCCGTTTACGTGAAAATGGACACTACCGGGATCACGCTTCCGGGAACCTTTTCAAAAAGGCTGGTTGGCTGGAACGAACTGAATAACGTAATTTTGCGGAACGACCTGCTTACGATCGACTTTAAAAACAACAGGATCCTGCAACTGGAAGTACTGGATGAACCAGGCGCAGCACAAAGGGAAGCCTTGAATAATTTCTTCCAAAGCAGGGTGCAATAAACAGTACCTAAAAATAAAAAATGCTGAAACAAACACCTTACATATTATACTCAGACGGTAACGGTAATATTTTTGAAGATACCTCCATGTATGTAACCGGCCGCAGCGGCTGGGACGCATGGCCGGTGGAAGCAGATGAATGGATTGAATTACCGGAAGGAGGTAATTTGTATGAGTTGCCCGGCCGCCGTGGCATTGGTATCAACGCCGCTACCGGCGACATGCAGCTGTGCGATAAAGGATGGGCCGTAGCCGCATTCATACCGCCGGCGCATACCGGTTTTTACCTGGCTGCCTACGAAACCATGCCGGATGCACCTACCCTGCCGCTGTTCTGCTACACTGCAGTAGGCTGGCTGGACGGTAAATTTTATGTACCCGCCACCCGTATTGAAGCAGATATCCGCCAGGAATGCGCAGGATTTGATGATAAAAAAGTAAAACAGGGGGTAAAAACCCTGGTGGAAGCATACCCGCACAACAGGCTGGTACAGCATCTTGCAGAAAATTGCGCACTCACCTACGAATGCCCTGCCGCCCGTAATTATTTTATGGGGAGATGGGAATGCCCTATTCCTTCCTCTCCTGCATGTAATGCCAATTGTGTTGGATGCATATCATTCCAGCCGGAAGAAGAAAGTATTGTTTCCACGCAGGACCGTCTCCGTTTTAAACCAACCGCTGAGGAAATTGTGGAGTACACTGTACCCCACCTGGAAACAGCCCCCTTCCCTATTGTGAGCTTCGGACAAGGCTGTGAAGGCGAGCCCCTGCTCATGTGGGAAACCATCCGCGAATCCATCCTGGAAATACGTAAACATACGCCCAAAGGCAGCATCAATATCAATACCAACGGCAGTAAGCCCGATGCCGTAAGAGCCCTCTGTGAAGCGGGCTTGAACAGTATCCGGGTAAGCCTGAACTCCGCACAGGAAAAATATTACACCCCATATTACCGCCCTAACAACTACGTTTTTGAAGACATTATCGAAAGCCTGAAAGTAGTGCGTGAATTTGGTGGCTGGACCTCCATCAACTATTTCGTGTTCCCCGGTATGACAGACAGCGCAGATGAATATGAAGCGCTGCGCAGGCTGATCCGGGAAACAGGGCTGAACATGATCCAGTGGCGCAATTTCAATATTGATCCCGACTGGTACCTTGGTAAACTGGGCATCACGGAAACGGGTGAATGTTTAGGCGTAAAACAACTGCAGGAACTGATCCATGAAGAATTTCCAGACCTGAAGTTCGGTTACTTCAACCCGCCTATGGAGCGTATTACCGGTGATTATATGAGCGATTTCGCGCATTGAAAATAATATAGAAAACAGGGGCTGACCAAAAGCAATGGTCAGCCCCTGTTTTATTCAGGTACCATTGCGGTACATATAGAAGACCTGCAAAAAGAAGCAGAGCAAAGTGGGACGGCCCTTACTTTAGCTCTTCCGCAAAGCGGTATTGCCTCGCATAGGCAGAAGGCGACATCCCTGTTACCTTTCTGAACACCCGGTTAAACGTGATCGGGTTATTATACCCGGTGGCATAGGCTACCGCCGCAATGCTGTCGAAATCGCCGTTGATGATATTTTTGCAGGCCACATTGATCCTGATCTCATTCAGAAATTCGAGGTAGGTTTTCCTGGTATGTTTTTTAAAGTATTTGCAGAAGGCATAGGTGGTAAGATGCGCTACACCCGCAATTTGTCCCAGCGATATATTTTCCGCATAATGCTCCAGGGTGTACTGGTAAATATCATTCATCCGCAACCCTTCCGACTCACTGTAGGAGTGCCTGGAAAATCCGGTGGATAAGGATCTCCAGTCCTTCACCTGTTTAGAAAAATACACCAGCATGCTTACAAATGCCAGCAATCTTTCTGCGCCGCTGAGCCTTGCAATCCTTAATATATCAGCTGCTGTTTTCTCTGCATATTCCGCGGGCAGTTGCAAACTGTTGGCAGTGAGTTGCAGGAACTTTCTCACGGTGTCCATCTCTTTCAGCGAAAACAAGCCCTGTAAGGCATGCTCATGATCGAAAAAGATATGGATAGCGTGAATATTCTTCTCCTGTAAATTTTCAAAATAACGGGCATCTCCCTTGAACATATGCGGCTGGTTGGCGCCAATCACATAAATATCTCCTGCTTTGAACGGTTGTGTATAGTTTCCGGCAATCAGGGTACCTTCCCCTTTTATAATAAGTGTTACCTGCGCCTCTTTGTGGCGATGCAGGTAGTTATAGAAGTAAGGGAGGATATCTTCCTGTATCACTACAGCACCTTCATCGGCAACCGGGACAGTAAATTGAATTACTTTCATTAACCAATTTTACTACTTTATCTGCAAAATTAGGGATAATGTGGCAATAATGGTAAAGTGTTGGACAATATCTCAAATTCTCAAGCTTTGTTTTTAATCTCCGAAGCCAAGGGAAAAGAGTAGATTAGATAATTCCTTATCTAAAATAACCCGAATATGAAAAAATCCCTCATTTTACTGGCATTGCCAGTTATGTTACTACTAGCCAGCAGTTTTAGCTTACCCAACGATCATGTTGATAAACCCAGAAAAGAAGCAAAAAAAACAGTTAAAAGATGCGGACCAACGATTACAGTTTACAGTACAGGTGTATCAACTAACTGGATTCAACTGATTTATGTTCCCGATGGTACCACCTATACGGTAACGAACCCAACATTTCCATATACATTTTCAGCAAATCTTTATAATGGAGATTATATCATTAATGTTGGAATTTCCGCTTATCCTTCAGCTGGGGTGGCTTATGT
>NZ_DATMTE010000866.1:0-2608 GCF_035564935.1 Chitinophaga sp.
CTATCAGCATGGCAGTAACCGCCATATTAAAAGGATCGCTTGTAACGAATGCCAGCACAATACCCAGCACTCCCAAAAGTGCGAGCGTTGCTGTATACCAGGTAATGATCCGGCGGTTCTTTTTGCTTTCAGGAATATAAAATCCTGCAGCCGGCAGCAACATAATACCACTGCAAAGACATAGCGCCAATAACCCCTGCTGGCGGGTGAACAGGAACGTTACACCTGCCACCAACGATATGCACAACAACACACCAACTACATTGGATACCTGTGTTTGTTCTTTACTGAGCGCATACCTGCCGTATGGATTCAGGCGAAGGAACAGGTTACTCACCGGCGTAATGAGCCAGGTGGAAAGCGCCAGGAAAGCCAGCAGCACATACACCGGGAAAAACACCTGGCTGGCAATTTGTGTAAGTATAAAAATGGCAATGATAATGATCCACTGTGTACGCGCCTTTTGCCGCGCCATGAAAAAAGCGTAGTTCAGGAACTGCCGGTACAGCCAGTACCTGGCTTTCATAGCCTGTACCATGCCTTGCCGCGCCCATTCATTGGTAGGATCCAGCTTCAGTGATTCCCTGAAATGCTCCAGCGATTTCCGGTGATCACCAGCCTCCAGCCACTTCTGCCCGAGGTTGGCATGTGTGTAGGCATTTTCAGGATTATGCTCCAATGCCTCATGTAAATTGGAAAAAGCTTCTTCTTTTTTTCCCAGCCTGAACAGGGCGTGGGAGCGGAGATTAAGGCAGGCTTCATCTTCCGGTTCAATGGCCAGTCCTTCTTCCGCTTTGTGAAGGGCAGCCTCATACTCTTTCTTCGATAAGAGGACCTGGCTCCACATGGCAAAGTAATTCACCCGGTAGGGATTGATAGCTACTGCATTGCTGATGGTTCTGATGGCTTCGTTAAACTGATTTTTTGTAAAAGCAATCCTTGCCAGCAGGTACAGGAAACGATCGTCGTATGGCGCAAAGCTGAGGGTATTGCCGGCTATTTGCGAGGCTTCTGCAGTGTTGCCTGTTTCCATGTAGCAAATTGCCAGCAGGTATAATCCGTCGGTATCGTGAGCATTAGTACTCAGGTGCTGGCGCAATGCGGCGAAGGCATCTTCAAAGCGGCCTTGTTGTACCAGAATCTGAGCGCGCTGAATTAATACAGCCATAATCGTTATTTCTTAATATCCAGGTATTTCAAAACATCATCATAAAGACCGGTTTCATTTGAATACAGCGCATAGTTACGGGCAGTATTAAACCATTCCCTTGTGGTGGGTTTATGTGTTTTAGCGGCTTTTAATAATTCTTTTTGTGTAATAGGCTGTGGTACTCCCTTTTGCAGGGCTTCCAGCAGTTTTTCTTCTATAGCAATATCCACAATAGCTTTTAGGTCGGCGCCGGAATAACCCGGAGTGGCCTTAGCGAGTGCATTATAATTAATATCGCTCACAGGTTTATTGCGCAGTTGCAGTTTCAGGATCTCTTCCCTGCCTTCCGTTTCCGGTGGCGCCACAAAAATGATCCGGTCGAAACGGCCGGGACGGCGGAACGCGGGATCCAGGCTCCAGGGAGCGTTAGTAGCGCCAATAATAAGAATATTCTCATTGCTTGCGGCGATGCCATCCATTTCAGCCAGGAACTGGTTAATAATATGCGTTGCGCCCGACTGCCGGAGTGCGGAGCGGTTAGCGCCTAAAGCATCTACCTCATCAAAAAACAGTACACAGGGTTTGCTCTGGCGGGCCAGTTCAAACAGGCTATGCAGGTTTTTTTCACTGGTACCCACCCACATGTCCAGCACATCATGAATGCCTACGTTGATGAACTCTGCCTGTATCTGCCCGGCGGTAGCTTTTGCAAGATATGTTTTGCCACATCCCGGAGGGCCATATAGTAAAATACCGCCACCGGCTTTTTTCCCATAAGCTTTATAGAGATCGGGAAACTGCAGGGGCTTGATGATCTTCAGATCTATTTCCTGCTTTTCCCTTTCCATACCACCCACATCCGAAAAATTGATTTCGGGTTTCTCCAGCATAAATAAGCTCTCGCTTTCCTCCTCCTCATCTTCGTCCCCGTTAAAGGAAGCGGGAGGTTGCTGTGCCACCCGGAAAAGCCCGTCCAGCGCTTCATCACGAAAGCCCGGATTAATTTGCAGTAAATGCTGGTATATTTCTTTTGCAGCCGGCATGGATTGCTCCTTCACCAGGATGCGGCAATGCAGCAGCAATGCATCAAAATGATCGGGCTCACGGTTTTCCAGCTGCTCAAGTACCACGATAGCTGCAGAATATTTATGCTGATGATAAAAAGTGCGCGCCAAACCAAGTTGCGCCGCAGTATTGGATGATGACAGCTCCAGTACTTTCCTGTATTGCTCCTCTGCGGCAGTATATTCATAATCCTGTAGCAGTACCTGCGCCAGATGCATACGTAAAGGCACATTCTCCGGCGAAAACTGCACCGCCTCCTGTAATTGCTTTATTACTTCCGATGACATAATGTTCTTCTGTTTAATTATTCAGTAACCCCGTAATAATACGCAATTCGGCCGCAAAAAAAGTGTTAATTGTGCCCGAACTACCACGTTTTGCAAAAATATACAA
>NZ_DATMTE010000867.1:0-10031 GCF_035564935.1 Chitinophaga sp.
CATTTTTTAAAGTTGTATTGTTTAGCTAATTCCCTGCCACAAAATAACAGCACTACTACGCAAGGTACTTGCGCAACGGCAACCTTCACAAAGCTAATATAATTAGTAAAACAAAACTAAATAAATTAGTATATTTTTTTATACACATACGCCAATAAAAAAAGGACATCCTGAGGATGTCCTTTTCAAAATGTTTATACCAGGATGATTAGATGGTCACAGTAGCTTCCAGATCATTATCCACCAGGATACGTCCGCAGTGTTCGCAAACGATGATCTTTTTGTGCTGACGGATTTCCGCCTGGCGCTGAGGAGGGATGGCATTAAAGCAACCACCGCAGGAATCACGCTCTACAGTTACCACAGCCAAACCGTTGCGGTAGTTTTTGCGGATCTTTTCGTAAGCCTGCAGTAAACGGGGATCTACCTTGGTTTTAGCCTCTTCACTCTCTTTGCGGAAAGCTTTCTCTTCTTTATCTGTTTCGCCAATGATCTTTTCCAGTTCGCCTTTCTTGTGCTTCAGGTTTGCTTCTTTATCAGCTACCGCTTTCTTGGCTACTTCCAGTACGCGGCTTTTTTCCTTGATCTCTTCGTTAGCGTCCTTGATATGCTTTTCAGCCAGCTTGATTTCCAGCGCCTGCATCTCCATTTCTTTGGTGATGGCCTCGAACTCACGGTTATTCTTCACATTATCCTGCTGCTTCTCGTACTTCTTGATCAACGCTTCCGCTTCCTTGATGGCGTTTTTCTTGCTGGCAACAAAGTCCTGTATACCTTTCATTTCATTCTCAATGTGAGACTGACGTGTATTCAGGCCTTCGATCTCGTCTTCCAGGTCTTTTACCTCCATCGGCAACTCCCCTTTCAGCACCTGGATCCCATCCAGCTTGGAATCAATCTTCTGCAATCTGAGTACAGACGCTAATTTTTCTTCAACGGAGTATTCTTTTACGGTTGCCATGTATTATAAATAATTTACCGGGTTTGTTTTAATCGTAGATTTAAGAGGCGCAAAATTACGGAATTTTTCGGTCAATATATGATAAAATAATTCCACAGTGAACTGCTCACTCTCAAAATGTCCGATATCTGCTATAATTAATTGATTATCAGCGTCAAAAAATTCGTGATACTTAAAATCGGCGGAAATGTAGGCATCTGCCCCCGCAGCTATTGCCTGTTTTAACAGAAAGCTGCCCGCTCCCCCACATAACGCCACTTTTTTTACGGAACGCCCTCTCAAAGGGGTATATCTCACACAACCGGTAAGGAACTGCTTTTTCACAAACTGTAAAAAATCCAGCTCATCCATTGCCTCCGGCAAGGTACCAATCAATCCCGAACCTACCTGCTGATAAGCATTTTCCAGGTTTACCACATCGTATGCCACCTCTTCATAAGGGTGGCTACCTAATAACGCCTGTAAAATTTTTCCTTCCAAATATACCGGAAAAATCACTTCCAACTTTATTTCAGCTTCAAAATGTCTTTCCCCCGGTCTGCCTGCATAAGGATCTGTGCCTTCCGCCCCCCGGAAGGTGCCCTCGCCGGCGCCGTTAAAACTGCATTCGCTGTAATTTCCGATGTGACCGGCGCCGGCTTCAAATAAGGCGGCCCTCACTATCTCCACATCTGCCACCGGCACAAATGTGTATAACTTTTTTAATAACCCCCGTTTGGGCTGTAATACCCGGGTTTGTTCCAGGCCCAATTTAGCCCCCATCTGCGCGCATACCCCGTTACGCACGTTATCCAGGTTGGTATGCGCCGCATAAACGGCAATATCGTGCTTAATGGCCTTGATAGCCACCCGCTCCACATAAGAATTTCCGTTGATCTTCTTCAGTCCCCCGAAAACAATCGGGTGATGGGCAATCACCAGGTTACATCCTTTTGCAATGGCCTCATCAATCACCGCCTCCGTTGCATCCAGCGTGAGCAAGGCATTGGTCACCTCCACACCGGCCTGCCCGAAAATCAGCCCGGCATTGTCGTAGCTCTCCTGGTACTGCAAAGGCGCAAACTGTTCAATGGCCTGTATGATCTCTTTTATCTTCATATCTGCAAAAATTAATGGTTCATTCGCGGCATCAGCTAAATTTGCAAAAAAAATCTTTTATGCCCGGAAGCAAATCTACAGCAGAACAATATTCGGATTACAAAATAAAAATGCAAAAAATTGCGGACGTAAGAAATGCCCTGGCAGTACTTGGCTGGGACCAGGAAACCTATCTTCCCGAAAAAGGCGCGGGGTTCCGCGGCCAGCAGATCACTACCCTCAGCACTATTGCCCATGAACTATTTACCGCCCCTGAGCTGGACGCCATCCTCCAGGCACTGAAAGGCGATACCGGTCTGGAACCGGTAGAACAAAAAAATATCCTTCTTTCTGCAGAAGACTTTGAAAAGAATAAAAAATACCCCGCCTCCTTTGTGGCAGATATGTCCAAAGCCACCAACGAAAGTTACCATGCCTGGATAAAAGCACGCAAAGCCAATGATTACTCCCTCTTCGCCCCTGCTCTTGCACGGATGGTTGAACTGAAAAAACAGGAAACAGGTATTCTCGGCTATGAAGGACATCCTTACAACGCCCTGCTCAATGAATACGAAAGAGGTGCACATACCGGTATGCTGGATACCATTTTCAGCGAGGTAAAAACCGCCCTTTCGCCGTTGCTCAGCCAGATAGAACAGCAACCCGCAGTTAACAAGGACTTCCTCCACCTGCATTACAACCGCGATGCACAATGGAAATTCGGTATCTCCCTGCTGGAAAATATGGGATACGACCTGAAAGCAGGCAGGCAGGATGTTTCAGAGCATCCCTTCACTACCAGCTTCAACCCGCTTGATGTAAGAGTAACCACCCGCATCGATGAAAACGATTTTGGTAATATGACCTGGAGCTGTATCCACGAAGGCGGCCACGCCCTCTATGAACAGGGCCTGCCCGCGGAACAATATGGCCTTCCCTGTGGAGAAGCCACCAGCCTGGGTATACATGAATCCCAGTCACGGCTGTGGGAAAACAATGTAGGCCGCAGCCTGCTTTTCTGGCAATATCATTATCCCCGCCTTCAGCAACTTTTCCCCGAAAACCTGGGAAATGTATCGCTGGATGCATTCTATAAAGCCATTAATAAAGTACAACCTTCCCTCATCCGCACGGAAGCCGATGAACTCACCTATCATTTCCATATCATGATCCGGTATGAAATTGAAAAAGGACTGATCGATGGCAGCATTGATGTAAAAGATCTGAAACATACCTGGAATGAATACTACCGTCAATACCTGCACGTAACCGTACCGGATGATGTTCAGGGCGTGTTACAGGACATCCACTGGTCGCATGGCAGTTTTGGCTATTTCCCCACTTATTCACTCGGCAGCTTTTACGCCGCACAATTCTTTGCAGCCGCACAAAAACAGGTGCCCGGTCTGGAGGCTGGTATTGCTTCCGGTAATTACGAACCATTGCTGAAATGGTTACGTACCAACGTTCATCCATTCGGACGTTTTTATACGTCAAACGAGTTGTGTGAAAAAGTAACGGGGAAACAACTGGCATTCGGGCAATTCCTGGAATACGCGAAAACGAAATATGGCGGGATATACGGGTTGGGATTGTAACAATAAATGCTGTATCTGACATGGGGCTAAAAATGACTTACAATTACTTTTTAGCCCCCATGTCACCGGAGATTTATAACGACGCCAGCTTCTCCAGCTCCGCCAATTCCATTACCCCTTCCTTTCTCGCTATTTCCTTTCCATCTTTATAAAAAATAAAAGTCGGTAATTTAGCGGCATTTACAGACTTCATCACATCCTGGTCATTACCTCCATCCACAAATACTTTTTTCACCTGCGGATGTTTCTGAAAGAATTTTTCCAGCACCGGTTCCATCTGTTTACAGGGAGGGCACCACGCTGCCCCTACATCTGTCAGCACATACCCTTTTGCCTGCACCGCCTTATTGTAATCAGCTATGCTGAGCTGTGGCTTTTTCTCCGCCACGCCATCCAACGGCTTCCCGGCCTGCTTCCAGGCATTGATGCCACCTTCCAGCTCCACTACATCTGCAAAACCGTTTTCCCTCATCCATTTAGCGGCAGCGCTGCTCCGGCCACCACTCAGGCAATAAATATACACCGGCTTCTTCTTGTCCAGATATTGTACCCTTTCCCTGAACTCCGCTTTCTTTGTATAATCGGCCTGTAAAGCATGTGGCAGATGCCCGGTACTAAATTCCCCAGCGGTGCGAACATCAAATACCTGTACATCAGGCTGCCGGATATCCTTATCAAATTCGGCGGCATCTACTGCCTTTTCCTGTGCCATTGCAGTGATGCCCGAGAGCATCATCATAACGGCTAATAGAACTCGTCCCATATCGTCTTTATTTTCGGCATAAAATTAATAAACAATTCTGCTCCCTGCCTGGCAGGATGGGAATTATAACAGGGCTGTAATGTTTTGATATCAAACCAAGGTGAAAACAACTTCCTGTACTCTTCCTCCGTACCACCAAAAGGCGGGCCTTCCTGTGGAAAATGACGGTTAAACAAAACGCCTGCCAGGTGACCACCGGGCTTGATCAGCGAATACATATGCTCCACATAATTGGCCCTGAGAAACGGTGGGAGTGCACAAAAAAAAGTTTGTTCCAATACAAGGTCATAACTGCCTTTATGATCAAAAAAATCTTCCTGCAGCACTTTCACACGGGTACGGGCAAACGTTTTTTGCAACTGCTCCACCAATACCGGTGCAATATCAAGCACGGTTACATCGCCAAAAGCCTGCCCTGCCAGGTAGGCGGCTTCATAACTGTTGCCCCCACCGGGAATGAGTATACGAATATCCCTGTCTACCAGTTGATCAATATACTCCTTTAAAGGCGGCGACACCATTCCCATATCCCAGCCGGTATCTCCTTTAAGATAGCGGTCATTCCAATACTGACTATCCATATCCGGTGTTCTTTTTATGCTAAGTTACGGCCATTCAGCCACATACATAAATGCATCGCTTTTCCAAACATTATTGCTATTTTTATACCTTGAATATACCTGTGAAACGGCCTAACGCCACCCTATGCCATGAAAAGCCTACACTATTATTTGCGGATTGTCATAAAACATATTTTGCTTTGCCTGCTGCCGGCAATGGCTGCTCACGCACAATCGGTTACCATCAATGCGGATAAAAAAGCAGGCTGCCCCCCTTTCCTGGTGAATTTCACCGCTACAGCGGATGCAGGCTACCAGCAGATAGAATGGGATTTCGGACTTGGCGCCAATGTTACCAACGACCTCACCCCGTCTAAAACATTCCAGGATCCCGGCATCTATCATGTTAAGCTAACAGCCACCTATGGCGCTAATGTTATCGTGAAACAGCTTGATATCCAGGTGTATAATAAACCGGTGGTCAATTTCAGCATACCTAATACCAGCGGATGCGCCCCATTTATGGCTTCATTCCGGGACCTTTCAACACCAGGCGACGGCAGCATTGCGGATATTACCTGGGACTTCGGCGACGGAGGCGGCGCTGTTGGCGCTAATGTAACGCACACTTACACACAGGCCGGAACTTACAATGTGCTAAGCGCCGTTACTAACAGTTACGGCTGTACGGCATTTAAAGGCCCTGAACCAGTGAAAATACAAAGCGCACCTACGCCCGCTTTCTCAGCAGACAAAACACAAAGCTGCACAACGCCATTTACCGTCACCTTCTTTAACAATACCATCAACAACTCCCCCGACCCGGTTACCTATTCCTGGGATTATGGCGACGGTACAACAGGCACCACCAACCAGCACACCTATACAAGGGAAGGCCGGTTTACTGTAAAACTAACCGCCATCACTTCCGGCGGATGTACTACTCCGCTCACCAAAACAGATTATATCGTTATAGAAAAAGTAAAACCGGCATTTACCTTCTCTGCACCCTGTGCAGATCAACCGGTTAACTTCACCAATACCACCCAACCGGTTCCGGACCAGGTTACCTGGGCATTCCCGGATGGAACCACACAAACTTCTGCCAATGCTGTAAAACAATTTACCACACCGGGCGACTATATCGTAAAAATGCAGGCTACCCTGGGCAGCTGTTTGGAAGAAGTACAGCAAACTATTCATATTAATCCCGCTCCGCAGATCAACCCGGTGGCTACACCACTCAGCGCCTGTAATACGCCTTTTACCACGCAATTCAGCGCACAGTCGGCCGACGCTACTTCCTGGAACTGGAACTTCGGAGACGGCACTACTTCTGCCCTGGAAAATCCTTCTCACACTTATACCCGCGAAGGGTCTTTTACAGTTAGTCTTACTGCCTCCAATGCCTTCGGCTGCAGTAAAACCATCACACTGCCCGGGTATATCAACATTGCGAAGCCGAATCTCAGTATTTACCGCAGTATCACCGAAGGCTGTATTCCTTTACCGGTAGATTTCTATGCAGAACTGGATGTTACAGATCCCATTGTGAGCTATCAATGGGATTTCGGAGATGGCGCTACTTCCACCGCAGCAAGGCCGAATCATATTTTCACCACACAGGGAACATTCCCTGTTACCGTTACGGTAACAACGGCCAGCGGATGCACTGCCAGCGGTACCACCATTATCATGGCAGGTACAAGACCCGTAGTGGATTTTTCTGCCACACCATTGAAATCATGTGCAAAAGATCCCGTGCAGTTCACTAACCTGTCTGTTCCCAACGGTACTTCCTGGCTATGGACATTTGTTCAGGATAACAGTACCAGTACAGATGAAAATCCTAATCATACTTTTAATGAGATCGGTAACCACGATGTCATCCTCACGGTAAACAACAACGGCTGTATTGAGCAGTTAATAAAACGAAATTACATACAGATCATTCCACCTATTGCACGGTTTGAAACAGCCCCCGATTGCGTAGATCCCTATCACAGGAAATTTACCGATAACTCTACTTTCGGTCCGATTCCTACTCCGGTAAAAACATGGCTATGGGAATTTGGGGAAAACGGCGCCACTTCTACTGATCAGCATCCGGATTTCAGGTACCAGACAACCGGTTTGAAACAGGTGCGGCTTACCATCGACAATGGCATCTGCACCTCCACCACTACCCAATCGGTTAACATCATCGATGAAAAACCAGTCATTACACCCGATAAACCAAGAATATGCAAAGGCGAAAGCATTCATATATCGTTAGGACCACTTAATAATGCAAACATCAATGAATACAGCTGGGATTGGGGAGATGGCGGCCCTATACAAAATATACCGGCCTACAACTTTGATCCGGCCAATGGTATTACACATACCTATAACCAAACAGGCACTTTCACTATTAAGCTCACTATTACCGATAAAAACAGCTGCACCCGGGATGCACCGCCGGTTAGCATTGATGTGAACGGCGCCACGCCTGATTTTGATTATACCGGTAAAAG
Source organism: Chitinophaga sp. (assembly GCF_035564935.1). Classification (GTDB taxonomy): domain Bacteria; phylum Bacteroidota; class Bacteroidia; order Chitinophagales; family Chitinophagaceae; genus Chitinophaga. Next base: position 7,476 of record NZ_DATMTE010000867.1, read on the forward strand.
ATGTAAAGATGAGATCTTCAGCTTTACTGATAAATCAACTGTAAACAGCGGCAATAGTATTCTTAACTGGGAATGGGATTTCGGGGATCAGAGCAGTAAAGAAAACTATACCACGCAGCCCGTTGATATAAAACATACCTATACTAACGCCAACGATTACACGGTTTCATTAACGGTAACCGATCAGTTCAGCTGCGTGGCGAAAGTACAAAAGATGATCCGCTTCGACAGGGTGAAGGCCGATTTCATGGCGCCTTCCAATATTGCATGTCTTGATAAATCCTTCACGTTTGTGGACCAGTCGCAAGGCACTATCCAGAATTATGCATGGGATTTCGGCGACAACACCACCGGCTCCGGTAACAGGCCGGTGAAGGTGTACAGCGCACCGGGAAAATACAATGTAACCCTGAAAGTGACTACCTCCGCCGGTTGTACGGATGAAATCACCAAAACAAATGTGATCACCGTTCCTGATCCAAAAGCTTCTTTTACTATACCGGACGACCTGGACCTATGCCCACCGGTGAAAGTATTGTTTACCAATACCTCAACGGATTTTGTGAACTCCAGCTGGAATTTTGGCGACAACGGCACTTCCTCCAAAAACGATCCGGATGTACATATCTATGCACGCGCCCGTACCTACGATGTGGTACTGACCGTATATTCCGAGGGAGGCTGCTCCAGTACGGCTACGTTGCCCATCACCATCAAAGGACCAGATGGTACCATGAAAACCACACCAACACAAGGCTGCGTGCCGTTAGATGTAAGTATCAGCGCCACCTCTGTTAAAACAGACAGTTACATGTGGGACTTCGATGATGGTACTGTGCTCACTTCCACTACGCCGGTATCTCCCCCGCACACCTATACGAAAGCCGGTATTTATTATCCACGCGTATCCTTGCTCGACAACCAGGGTTGCGTGGTAAAAGCAGAAGGAAATGATAAGATCATTGTAGATCAGGCAACTGCTGATTTTGTTACCAATGATTTCCAGGTATGCGGCGGAGGTGAAGTAACATTTACCAATAAAAGTAAAACGTTAACGAAAGATTCGCTTGGGCTGGATTTCACCAACAGCTGGGACTTTGGCGTACCAGGCAACCCTGATAATAACGCCACGGGTGTAAACGGGTTGTTTAATTATCCGCAGCCCGGCACTACCAACGTGAAGCTGGTGGTAACCAGTGCTTATGGTTGTATAGATGAAAAAACGTTGCCGGTGGTGATTCCCCCGCAGCCGGTAGCAACTATTGCGCCCATTGCACCACTTTGTGTATCCGGGAAAGTACAGTTATCCGGCAGCGACAGCAAAAACGTGGCGGGCACCAAATGGCGGTGGAGCCTCGGTACCGGGCAAACATACGATGTGCCTGTTCCGCCGGAAATACTTTTAAACAGCGCCGGCACCATACCGGTAGTATTGAATATCACCAACGGGGACGGTTCCTGCCCGTCGGAAGCTACTGCGGAAATGATCGTACATCCGTCGCCGTTATTAAACCCTTCTCCTGTTACCGCCACTATTTGCCGTGGCGCCCCTTTACAGCTGCAGGCCAATACCACCGCCAATGTAATAGTGAACTGGACGGATTATAATATTTCCGATGCGGCCAGCGTATCGCCACAGATAACACCGGATATTGATACCGTATATCACGTTACAGCTACTAACGAATACGGGTGTACGAATACAGGCGAAGTAGCCGTTACCGTTACCCAGCCTTTCAGGATATATGCCCAGGATGCGGAAATATGCGCCGGTGAAAGTGTAAAAATGAATGCCGGCGGCGCTTTACGCTATCAGTGGATCCCTGCCAGGGGATTGAACCGGACGGATGTTGCCGATCCTGTAGCCAGCCCGGACGGCACTATCACCTACCAGGTGGTAGGTGATAATAACAGCAGCTGTTTTACGGATACTGCCCTGGCCCGGGTTTACGTACGTGCGGCGCCGGTAGTGAACGCCGGCCCGGATATGGTGATTGCCACCGGCTCTGTTATTCCCTTGCCCGTAACCGGCAGTGAAGACATTATTAAAACCGAATGGACACCGGTAACAGGCCTGAGCTGTTACAACTGTCTAACGCCAACGGCTACCCCAACAGATGATATCACTTACCATGTAAAGGTAACCAACCGGTTTGGCTGTGAAAGCACCGACGATATAGCGATCAAACTGGTATGCAATGAGGGCAATATATTCATCCCCAATACTTTTTCACCCAATGGTGATGGTCAGAATGATATATTCTATGTGCGGGGTCAGGGCATGCAATCCATCCGCGTTTTCAGGATCTTTAACCGTTGGGGACAACTGGTATTTGAACGCGCCGGTGTGAACACCAATGATCCCTCTTCCGGATGGGATGGGCGTTACAAAGGCGCTATCCTGAACCCGGATGTATTTGTATACTATGTGGAAGTGGTGTGCGATAAAGGCGCTGTGAACCTGCTGAAAGGGAATATTACCCTGATCAGGTAAAACACTGCCCGACGGATTTTTTGATGCCGATGTTGTTGATTTGCAGGCACTCCGCCGCATTT
>NZ_DATMTE010000868.1:0-1777 GCF_035564935.1 Chitinophaga sp.
CTACGCAAAAATACGCAAATGCAAATATTTTTTAAAAGATATTGGATAATTGATTACATTTAAACTCCTTTATAGAACTCATAATCTGTGAGTTATAATGAGTGTTGTACCGTGCCGGAATAAGAATGGAAAGACAGTCCCAATGCCTACTTAGAATCGGTATGTCTGTACAATAACCCATCAAGCCATTTTTACAGCAATGAAAAATCCGAAGTATTTCGGAAGAATTTTTAAGCTGCTAAGAAAAAGATGTTAACTCATTCTTTTCATTGAAGAAAAATTAAAAAATATTCCCCTCACGCTTCGTATTACGATTCTAAAAACATAAAGAAAAACACTTTTGTACTTTGTAAAGTTGGTATTGGTACAAAAAGAGAGGTGCTCACGCCAACAGATTAAAAACGTGAGTAATCAACTATTGTCTAATTGTGCTATTTATATAAAAAAATTAACAAACAAAAATTAAAAGATGAAAAAGACTTTATCAGTCATGATCGGGCTTGTAGTTTCTACCGCGGCGTATAGCCAGGTGGGAATCAATACACCCGATCCCAAAGCCACGTTGGATGTGGCGGCGAAAACCACCGACGGAACAGCCCCGGAGGGATTTATTGCCCCGCGATTAACGGCGGATGCCTTATTTACGGCTTCCCAGGGAACTACACCACAGTATGGTGCCGACCAGGATGGAGCCATTGTGCTTGTTACGCAGCCTCTTAGCGATCCTTCCAGCCAGGTTGGGCAGGTTGTAAACATAGATGCACCGGGATATTATTATTTCGATGCTGCTGCCAACCAATGGAAAAAAGTAGGTGAAGGAAGCATCTATACCACCAACGGTACATTAACCAATGCACGTACGATGGATATGAACAGCAGCACCATGGGATTTGTAAACGGAAGAGTATCGGTAGGTACCAATGCTTCAGATCCTGCTGCTGAGCTTCAGGTAGAAAGTACGACCCGTGGTTTCCTGCCTCCAAGAATGACCAGGGCACAGGTGGATGCCATAGTGAATCCTCCTCCTGGATTAGTTGTATACTGTACCGATTTCTTAGGAGCCGGAAGAGGATGTTTGATGGTGAATGATTCAGTAGATCCTGCTGTTCCTGAATGGGGATCTATGTGCTCATCCAATGCCACGGCACCCAATGTACTGGCGATCGACTGTGCAAGTGCAACAACGGTAGGAAGCGTATTTAGTGGGCAACCAGTGAGCGGGGTGCAGACCACAGTTCCGTACACAGGAGGAAACGGCGGGATTTACCCTGCGGCTACTTTCAATTCTACAGGGGTTACCGGTCTTGTGGCAAGCCTGCCAAGCGGAATGCTGAACAATGGCAACGGAAGCTTTGTATTTAATATTACCGGGACGGCATCTGCTCCGGGAACAGCAAGCTTTACGATTACAGTAGCGGGTCAGACCTGTACCTTCACGATTCCTGTGACAGCAGCTTCTGCAGTGGTAGGATCACTGAACTGCGGTGCAGCATCATTCTCTCCGGCTGCTCTTGCACAGGGAACACCTTATACAGGTTCTTTAACGGTACCATACATCGCAGGAAACGGCCAGCCTTATCCTCAATCCACCTTTATGGTGAACGGGCTAACCTTTACCCTTCCTGCCGGAACATTGAATAACGGAAACGGTAACCTGATCTACAACGTAACAGGAACGCCAGCTACACCGGGAGCAATGACTGTACCGATCTCGTTTGGAGGAACTTCTTGTAACGTAACGACGAACGTAACCAGTGGACTTACCGTGGTTTTACCT
>NZ_DATMTE010000869.1:0-2229 GCF_035564935.1 Chitinophaga sp.
GTTTACAGCCCAGGCAGGCTTTAGTACTAATGTTGGCCTCAATGGACAGTACAACGGTTTCTATAATAATGACCTTGGCTTCTTTGGTCAAAAGGTTAGCAAACATGGTCTCCGTCAGGATTTTGTTGATCTTGGTAAACAATACCCCGGCGGCCTGCCGCAGATACAAAAGATGTTCATCCAGAGCCGTAACAGCCCCGAGCTGGCGGCAGAAGCCATGCGTGTAAGCCGTATTATGCAGGGTTTTGACCCTGCGCTCACCACTAAATACCAGAAGGCAAGTCCTAACCAGGTATACAATATATCTTATGGCAATACATTTAAAGTATTTAACGGGCATGCCCTTGGTTTGATAGCCAGCGCCAACTACTACCAGCGCACAAACGATGTGTATAATGCCAGAAGGAACCAGTATAGCCTGTTTCAGGGCATTGTAACAGGTTCGCCCGCTATCTTCAACCCGCTGCGGATACCAGCTTTCGTGACGCCTAACTACCGCAGGCTGAACAACTACTTAAGCTATACAGAAAATATGGGCACGCGTACGCTCAGCTATGGCGGCCTGCTGGGGTTAACTTACCAGTTTAATAAGCGTAACGAGATCCAGGCACAGTACATAGGCAGCAGGGGCGCGGAATCGGAAGCCAGTAACCTGACCGGCGCCTGGCAGAACACCGGTCTTAATTTCCCGGTATACAACGTGATCAACCAGCTTCGCATCACCTACCGCACTTTTGACACCTATAACTTTCAGGGTGAACACCAGTTCCTGGATAAATCCTGGTCGCCGCGTTTAAGCTATAATCTGAGCTCTTCCCGCAGTACCCAAACAGATCCCGATTTCCGCTCTACAGACGTGGCTAACCTGCGCACCACGCGCTTCCAGGATCCTAATGGAGTAGGAGTAGGGCAGGATACCTATGCCTTTGTAAGCGGCCTGGTACACGGTGTGGATAACGACAACGCCAACATTATTGTAGCTGATCCCAACGGCCGCCAGTACCGCCAGTTGAAAGAAACCAATTATAACGCCAGGGCCGACCTGAGCCAGCCCTTTAAGGTCGGTAAACTGGATCAGCTATTGAAATTTGGTTTCAACTTCCTTAGAAGGGAACGGGACTTTACAGAGAACATCCTTGGCATTCCCGGTTCCACTTTGGGCGGTGGCGGTATAGAGCTGCTGAATAATGCCAAAGGCAATATAGACCAGCTGGTATCCCCGGCAAATATCGGCCTGCAGAGTCCTGACCAATACGACGGACAGGGAGAGCCAAGAGTAGGCGGCTTCCTTTACCAGGTAAAGAAAGCCCCTAATAACTATAGCGGCTCTTATGAAACACGTGCTTTTTATGGCATGCTGGATGCCCGGTTAAGACAGGATATCCGTATTACAGGCGGAGTGCGTTTTGAATCTACAAACATACAGGCCAATGTAGATACGGTGGATGTATTTGTGCCGCAAAACCTGAATGCACTTACCGGCTTGCCCAATGAAACTGTAAGCTATAGCACCAAAACGCCGCATACCCGTTATGTAAGCACTTACAAGCCTTATTACTCCGCTAACCTGGTTTACTCTGGCCTCCGTAATATGAACTTCAGGTTTGCTTACAGCACATCGCTTGCAAGGCCGGAACTGCGGGAGCTCACCAATATATACGAGTTTGATCCCTTCCAGTTTGCTGTTATAGGCGGTAATCCTAAGCTGAAGAATCAGACTACCAGGAGCGCAGACTTCCGTTGGGAATGGTTCACCAATCCCGGCGAAGTAGTATCCGCTTCCGTGTTCAGCAAAACGATCATCGATCCGTTACAGCGCGTATTCATCTACCGGTCGCAGGGTAATCAGTCTACCGCACCGGAGTTCCCGCTCATCATCTACCAGAACGATCCCAACCACGGTAAGGTGTATGGCGTAGAGCTGGAAGCGCGCAGAGACCTCGGCAAATTATGGCGGCCGCTCAGGTATCTCTTCATAGGTACAAACATATTGCTGGATGTGAGCAGTATTGATAAGAACCCTGAACGCCTGGATGCTTCCCGCATCAACGACAGGCGAGCCCCTGCCACCAGCCCTGTATTCGAGCAGGCGCCGTATGCGGTGAATGCTTACCTCGATTATGCGAATACACGTTCGGGCACCAATATTACTGCCAGCTTCAATATTGTTGGGGCCAGGCTCATACAGGTGCAGCTGGATGGCACGCCCGATTTATATGACCGTCCTGC
>NZ_DATMTE010000870.1:0-2281 GCF_035564935.1 Chitinophaga sp.
CAATCTCTGTATTTCTGATTTTTTCATAAGATGTAGTATTAACAATCATTTGTCCATGAAAGTATTGCATGTGTTGTTCCTGCTTCAAAAGATGACCGTCCAATGCAGGTCATTATGATTAATATAATACATGGGGCCATACATTTAATCCGGCGATAGTGGCTATTTTGATGGAGAGTGAAAAATGATAGAACTAAAAGGGGCATAAGTGAGCCGGCTTCCGGGAAATTAAAGTGTAAATGGTTCGGATCGGATGTAACGGTAAGTGGCAAAATGGGTGTAGGTAACGAACCGGTTAAAGAGGTCGCTGCTTCTTAGGTGGTGTAGGAAATCGAGGCAGGTTTGTTCATAGTCTCCAAATACATCTCTAAAGTCCAGGATTTCCACATCCCCTTTCAGGTCCACAAAAAAATGCCCGTTATTGGAGTAGTCAATTTGATATTCTTTGCTAATTGCATCAGGCCTGAAGCGCTTTATCTGATGCCAGGTTTTTTCATTGGGGAGGGTAACGTCCCATTTAATCAGGTTGCGATGAAGGAACAGGAGATGATTATCGGGGTTATGTTGTACCATGGTGGTGCCATAAAACCGGTTGTCATCCGAGATATATCCACAGGTGCCAACCTCCTGCTGTATCATATGGAAAGGTTTGTTTAGCGCCATCCAGGCAAACTTAAAGGTATCCTTGTCTCCATGCAGTATTTCGTAGTAATGATTGCTTTGGGTATTGAAGTAGAGGCAGAGGTTCAGGGGATCCCAGCATTTTTCCTTATTGATCAGTATTTGCCCGCTTTCCTGTTCGGGTATGTTAAAGTTGCTGGAACCGATGATTTCCCAGATGGGGTTGTGGGGATCGGTGCGCCAGTAGTCTGGCCAGAACATCGCGCCATGTTCGAGATATGCCGGTGCAGAGAACAGGGAGGTAGGATCGCCAACGCATATGTTATCTGCATCCAGGAAAAGAACTTCCCTGAAGCTGCTTTTAATAATGGACAGGGGCTTTAACATGAAACCCGATAAGGACACCGGTCCGTTTTCCAGGAAATTTCTGCAGGTAACGTTCATTACCTGGAAGGCCCGGATGATTTCTTCAGAGAGTTCATTGCCAAGGTACCATATTTCGATGGGAAGCTGACAACCCAGGCTACGAAGCATTTTAACTGCTATCCAGCTGCAGGTAAAATAGCGGAGGCCTCCTGCGCAGATAACGATGCCGCGGCCGTCAAAATTTCCCGGATAGGGGGGGATGTCTGCAGCATATTCCTGCCAATTATTTCTCAGCTTTGTTATTGTGGATTGGTTGATTGTAAAATCGGTGCTCCTGATGCCGTTTTTGTGAAAGATGCTGGGCATAGTTGTAGATGAGGTTTAAATTTATTGGATGATATGGAAATTTTCCCTGATTTTCCGGATGTGCTGATGTGCATCCTTATCCCACCAGGTGCCCGAATAATAATGAATAGCGTAGGCGTGTCTCAGCTTTTCCCGGATTTCATGACTGCAATCTTTTTCGTGCAGCCACAGTGCTATTTCTTCTTTTGTCAGGGGATAAAGACAGGAATAGTCGAGCAGGGTTACCTTTTCCTGCTCTGTGCTGTTGCTATACACCCTGGATAGCATAAAGGGGCCTGTGGTTTCAAGGATGTTGTTATTGATATGATCAATATCGATATCGGTCCTTCGCAATTCATGGCATAGCGATGCAAGAAAAGGATGATGCGGGATAGTTGCCATGAAAGCATTGCTGATGATAAATTCCTTCTGATGTATCTCGCAGTGCTCGCTGGGTTCTTTGCCGAAAGCACAGGTAGCGTGTTGTAACAGTTCCTCCATGTTTCTTCTGCAGGCAAAATCCAGGTCAACAAAAATACCACCATAAGTTTGCAGGATGAGGTAACGTACAGCATCTACCTTTTGTATATTAGCAGGGTATGCATCGTATATTGCTTTGAAGTCCGGGTAATGTCCGGCAACGAAACGTTCATTGTCCTCATCTGTCCATAATTTGTATTCCCAGTTGGGGTGATGCGTTTTCCAGGTATCTGCGAGGGCTTGTAATGCATCTGGTACATCGCTGTTTTTCCATGTCTGATGAATGATTTTGGGAATTTTCATGAATAATGTGGATTTAAATTGGTTAACAGTATGAGTATATTTGTGAGGATAACGAGTTCTTACTAAAATACAGTTTTAAAATTAAAGCTGTAAAATTCTTTTGTTCGCGGCATGGTTGTGTATAATAACAACAGCCATTGCATAAGCGGACATATCATGTTCATTA
>NZ_DATMTE010000871.1:0-4625 GCF_035564935.1 Chitinophaga sp.
CTTCGATATAAAAAAAGGCGGCTGATCACCTCAGCCGCCTCCTTCATTACAATTATTTTAATCAGGCCGTTTTTCCTATCGAGTTCAGATCGTCATTTACATTATTGAAACGGGTGGGATCGCCTGCAGGACCTTTGTACACGATAGTACGGTCGAATGCCAGGATCGGGTAAAACACAATAGGCAGTAATACCAGCCCCACTGTAAACCCTTCTGTTTTGCCGAAACTTTTACTGAGCAGGTTGGTTGCCCAGATACCCCAGATGGCGCCGATGTAAGGAATACACATCAGGAGCACCCAATACCATGGCTTACCTATGATCTGTGTAAGCACATAAATGTTGTAGATAGGGATAATTGCTTTCCAGCCTTCCTGTCCGGCTTTCTCAAATACCTTCCACATGCAGAAAATAAAAAATACGACGATTACAAGGCAGATAATTAAGAATACGCCACTGAACATGGCGCCGAAGGCACTGCTGCTTTCATAACTTGTTTCCATAATTGAGGTTTAAGTGGTTTAAAAAATGAATGACAATACTATTTGGGATATGTTCGCTTTCCAAATATATATAATTTTTCCCATTACATAGCGTAATCAGTATTAACCTTCAAAGAATACGTATTCCTACGGTTTTAAAAAAAGTTTCAACATTTCCATTTCTAATATTTGGATATTCAGTGCATTATCTTACCTTTGCAACCGGCAAGTCTTATACGACCAGCTCCTACTGAACTCCCCCAGGACAGGAATGTAGCAAGGGTAGGTGGTTGTAGCGGTGCGATATAAGTAACTTGCCTTTTTTTCTTTTTTTATTGTCATTAGTTGCTTGTCAATAGTATTCTGGTTGCTATTTTCTCCACCTCTTTCACTAATGACAGCATCTCCACAAACGGTTCATTTCCTGACAACTAATTTATCATAGTATGAAATTCTTTATCGATACAGCTAATCTGGCACAAATCAAAGAAGCTCATGATCTTGGCGTTTTGGATGGTGTAACCACCAATCCTTCTCTCATGGCCAAAGAAGGTATCAAAGGCGACGCTGCAATTATTAAACATTACGAAGACATCTGCGAAATAGTAGATGGTGATGTAAGTGCAGAAGTACTCTCTACCGATTTTAATTCTATCATTGAAGAAGGTAAAAAACTGGCCGCTATTCACCCGAATATCGTAGTGAAAGTGCCTATGATAAAAGATGGCGTAAAAGCCATCAAATGGTTTACCGACAATGGTATCAGAACCAACTGTACCCTGGTGTTCTCTGCCGGTCAGGCTATCCTGGCTGCCAAAGCAGGCGCTGCTTATGTTTCCCCTTTCATTGGCCGTATAGACGATACCAATTGGGATGGCGTGGAACTGATCGCTCAAATTGCTCAGATCTACAGCTTACAGGGTTACAAAACCGAAATCCTGGCTGCCTCTATCCGTAGCGCACTTCACATCGTGAAATGTGCGGAAGTAGGCGCCGACGTATGTACTTGCCCGTTAGATTCTATCCTCGGCCTGCTGAAACATCCGTTAACAGATATCGGTCTCGCTAAATTCCTGGAAGACGCAAAGAAAATGTAGTCTCAATATTTTTTAGATGGTGTATCCCCGGTGCAGTAATTGCGCCGGGGATTTTTTTTCCCTCCGGGAGATGATCACGTTTTGTTGGATAATTTATCTAAATTCAGCATTCATATCCACGTAAACCCGTAATATATAAATGAAAAGCTAATGGGAAAATATATTCTTTCGCTGGATCAGGGTACCACCAGCTCCCGCGCCATTATTTTTGACCACGATGGCAGCATCAAAGCGGTTGCCCAGAAAGAATTTAAACAGATATTCCCCCAACCCGGATGGGTAGAACATGATGCAATGGAAATCTGGACTTCACAGGCCAGCGTGGCCGCCGAAGCAATACTCAAATTAAGGGTGACCGGGGAAAACATTGCCGCTATCGGTATCACCAACCAACGCGAAACCACCATCGTGTGGGACAAACGAACCGGCAAACCCATTCACAACGCCATTGTATGGCAAGACCGCCGCACCGCTGCCTATTGCGATACCCTTATCAAAGAAGGCAAAGAACAACTCGTTAAGGATAAAACCGGCCTGCGCATAGACGCCTACTTCTCCGGTACCAAAATAAAATGGATCCTCGACAACGTGCCGGACGCCCGCAGGAAAGCAGACAACGGGGAGCTCGCATTTGGCACGGTCGACAGCTGGCTCGTATGGAATTTCTCCAATGGCAAACTCCATATCACAGACGTAAGCAATGCATCACGCACGCTGTTGTTTAACATTCACGATATGCAATGGGACCAGGAATTACTGGACCTCTTCGATATTCCTGCCTCCATGTTGCCGGAAGTGAAGCAATCCAGCGAAGTGTATGGTTACTCTGAAGCAAACCTCACCCCCTACCGTATTCCCATTGCTGGCATCGCCGGCGATCAGCAGGCCGCCTTGTTCGGCCAGTTATGCACGCAACCCGGCATGCTCAAAAATACCTATGGCACCGGTTGTTTTATGGTGCTGAATACCGGCGATAAACCCATTCCTTCCAAAAACAACCTGCTTACCACTGTTGCATGGAAAATCAATGGTAAAACCACCTATGCCCTGGAAGGCAGCATTTTTATTGGCGGCGCCGTTGTACAATGGCTCCGTGATGGCCTTGGTATTATCCGCCACTCCGCCGATGTGGAAAAGCTGGCGGCTACCGTGCCTCACAGCGACGGCGTATACCTGGTGCCTGCATTTGCCGGCCTGGGCGCCCCTTACTGGAACCAGCACGCACGCGGCACCATGGTAGGCCTTACCCGTGGTTCTACTGCCGCCCACATTGCCCGCGCTGCCCTCGATAGCATCGCCTTTCAAACCATGGACGTTATGAAAGCCATGGAAGCAGATGCAGGTATGCCCATCAGCGAACTGAGAGTTGATGGCGGCGCTACAAAAAACAACCTGCTGATGCAATTCCAGGCCGATCTGCTCAATGTAAAAGTAGTTCGCCCAACCATCACAGAAACCACCGCACTGGGCGCCGCATACCTTGCCGGGCTCGCCATCGGCTTCTGGGACAGCATTGAAACCATTGCCCAACAATGGAAAATAGACGCCACTTTCGATGCTGCTATGGAACCTTCGGAAAACAAACGGTTGCGCAATGAATGGAAACGCGCTATCAGGGCGGCCCAGGCATGGACCGAAGAATAACATTTATCCACGTTTATTATATCAATACTCCTTATGTCTCCTTTTTTAGCAGAACTGGTTGGTACCGCATTCCTCATCGTATTGGGCGATGGTGTAGTAGCCAGCGTAATCCTCAACAAATCCAAAGGCAACCAGGGCGGCTGGATCGTTATCACCATGGGATGGGCCATGGCCGTATTCATCGGGGTATATGCCACCGCTAAATACAGCGGCGCCCACCTCAACCCTGCTGTTACTTTTGCACAGGCGCTGCAAGGGAAATTTCCCTGGGAAGATGTTCCCGCCTATATAGCCGCACAAATGGCCGGCGCCATGCTCGGCGCCCTCCTCGTATGGCTCACCTACAAAAAGCAATTCGATGAAACATCCGATGCAGACACCAAACTGGGCGTATTCTGCACCATTCCAGCCATCCGTAACCCGAAGTATAATTTCCTCACAGAGTTCATTGCCACTATGGTATTCATCCTGGCTATCTCATATATCACCGGCCCTACCGCCGGCATCGGTTCACTGGATGCACTGCCTGTAGCCTTCGTAGTGCTCGCCATCGGCCTGTCGCTCGGCGGCCCCACCGGCTACGCCATCAACCCTGCAAGGGACCTCGGCCCACGACTCATGCACTTCCTCCTGCCCATTCCCGGCAAACGCAACAGCGACTGGAGCTACGCATGGATTCCCATTCTTGGCCCCCTGGCTGGCGCTGCGGCTGCCGCTTTACTGTACCGGTATTTCCTGCACTAAGCGGATTTTGTCTGACTCAGGATTAAACTGATTACACTGATTACGCTGATTTGATTACTTTGGATTTTTGAGGATTTGGGGAGATTGAAGCGGATGTTGTCTGACTCAGGATTATGCTGATTACACTGATTACGCTGATTTGATTACTTTGGATTTTTAAAGGATTTGAGGAGATTGAAGCCGATATTTTGTTATTGATTTTGTTTTTTATAGATTTTCGGAAGATATAGAGCAATTGACTAACAATATTTATTGATATCCAACTCAGTTAGCGACCTTTATTTTAAATGGTGAATATAAAATGGCGCATTGACAATAATAATAACCTGTCAATGCGCCATTGCTATATCAGTGGTCAACAAACCTGTTTGTTGTAAGAACACATCAGTTTAACTGAGTCCGTGCTGTAACCTACCTTGCAAAATGATGATCTATCTGAATAAATTGATAACCCATCTCCACCCAACCAAACGCCACCTACCGGCTACAACAAACCCTCAATTTGTCCAAATCTTCCAAAAATCCCTAAAAAACAAAACTAAAATAACAACAAACATCCGCTTCTATCTCCCCAAATCCTCAAAAATCCAAAGTAATCAAATCAGCGTAATCAATGTAATCAGTTTAATCCTGAGTCAGACAACCTTCGCTCCAATCCC
>NZ_DATMTE010000872.1:0-11088 GCF_035564935.1 Chitinophaga sp.
GTAATCAGCGAAATCATCAAAATCAGTGTTCCAAGACAAAAGCCGAAGGCTTTCTCACGCAAAGCGGTAACCCCGCAGAAACGCCTCCACATCCATTCTCTTCTTGCCTTCCAGCTGGATCTCATCCAGGTAAAGGTAGCCGTCGGGGGCCGCTATTCTGATGTAAGATCTCTGGTCAGTGTCAAAATCGCCTGGTGCTTTGGCTGGCTTGGTGTGCTCTTTGCGGGCCTTGTAAATTTTCAGGGTTTTGCCCTGGAAAAGGGTCCATGCCGCCGGATAGGGGCTCAGGCCGCGTACCAGGTTGTAGATATCATCTATTGGTTGCTGCCAGTTGATCTGGCAGGTTTCCTTAAATATTTTGGGGGCATGTTTAATGTCGGCTGCGGGGATATGCGCCTGCGGCGTTTCTTTTACATTGCCGGCTGCAATGGCCTGTACCGTTTTTAACAGCAAACGGGCGCCTGTATGCATCAGTGCGTCGTGCAGTTCGCCGGCGGTTTCATCCTCCCGGATGGCTACTTCGTCGCTGAACAGAATGTCGCCGGTATCAATTTCATGCTGCAGCTTGAAAGTGGTAACGCCAGACGCTTTTTCACCGTTGATGATGGCCCAGTTGATAGGCGCAGCACCACGATAGTTGGGCAACAGTGATGCATGTACATTGATAGTGCCTTCCGGCGGCATATTCCACACTATTTCCGGCAGCATACGGAATGCTACTACCACCTGCAGATCAGCTTTTAAGTCCTTTAAAGCGCTGATGAAGTCCGGGTTTTTCAGTTTCTCCGGCTGCAGCACTTTTAGTCCTTTACTCACTGCATATTGTTTCACAGCGCTTTGCTGCAGCTGTAAACCGCGACCAGCGGGCTTGTCGGGAGCAGTGATCACGCCTACTACATTAAATCCATTCTGTACCAGTATATCCAGGGAGGCCACTGCAAAATCAGGGGTACCCATAAAAACAATGCGAAGATCTTTACTCATAGGATGCAAAAATAACGACCTTTCGCCGATTTTAATGAATGTGATGGTAATCGCCTCAAATATAGCGTGGCAGGGGAGAGGAGTGGCTTAGCCCATACAGGGGCGTTGCACTAAAGGTGGACTTGATGCGGAGCAGAGGTGGACTTGATCTGCCTCCGGGATAATCTCAAAGGGAGATAAAAAAGCAGGCTATTGCTCGCTTTTTATCTCCCTTTATTTTATTATGAACAGTTTACACTTAATACAGCAAATACTTTGCCCGGATAGCTTTAAACTTCGCTAAACCCGGCTCCCAGCTTTTGCGGATCTCTGTTTCGGAAAGTCCTTTTACGATCTGTTGCTGCAGGATGTTGTTACCCGCCAGTTTACTGAAGAAAGGGATAAAGAACTTTGATTTATCGGGAAACATACGATATGCATCCAGCAGCCATTTCAGTTCAATTTTCCTGCCGGCATGGGGTGTGGCTTCCGGTGCGTTGCTCAGGTCAAAGCCGTAGCAGAGCTGGTCTTTCAGCACCGGGGTTGGATTAATGGCGCTGGCGCGGGGTGTAAAAGAGTAGCCCTGTTTGGGAAAAGAAGGTGAGCCGTATACCTGGAAAGGCTTATCTGTGCCGCGTCCCAGGCTAAGCGCTGTGCCTTCAAAAAAGCAAAGTGAGGGATACAGGTTAATAGCGGCCATATTGGGCAGGTTGGGAGAGGGTTTGATGGGTACGCGGTAAAATGTTTTATGACTGTAATTTTCACAGGGGATCACTTTAAGATCGCAGTGTACGCCGTTACGGAGCATGTGTTCGCCGTTGAGCATGCGGGCATATTCCGCAACGGTCATCCCATGTACTACAGGAATGGGCTGCATGCCAATAAAGGAACGGTAAGTGGTATCGAGAATGGGACCGTCTACATAGTCGCCGTTGGGGTTAGGGCGGTCCAGGATCACCAGCGTTTTTTTATTTTCCGCAGCCGATTCCATCAGCTCCTGCAGGGAAGAGATGTAGGTGAAAAAGCGGGTGCCCACATCCTGGATGTCGAACAACAGGATATCCACATCTTTGAGATCGGCTGCGGTGGCTTTACGGTGCTGTCCGTACAACGATACAATGGGAATACCGGTAGCGGAATCAACGCTGTTGGCTACTTTTTCGCCATGCCCTGCATTGCCGCGAAAGCCGTGTTCCGGGCTGAAGATCTTTTGAATTTTTACATGCAATTTCAATAGGGTATCTACAAGATGTGTTTTATCAATGGTAGCGGTTTGGTTCACCATCATAGCTACCCGCTTGTTTTTCAGCAATGGCAGGTAACGCGCGGTTTGTGTGGCGCCAGGTAATACATGTTCCGCGTACTGCGCGGAGGCTTCATACAGGCATCCTGCCAGGAGGATGCAAAGGAGGAGAATACGGTTCATACCGTTAAGATAATGCAAAGCTTTAAAAAGCGGGTATTATAGCTCCTTTTTGTATCTTGCGCGTAATTATTAACACTAAACAATTAATATTTATGCAAACTGTTAAAAACGGGGATACAGTAAAGGTGCACTACCATGGCCGTTTAACGAATGGAACTACCTTTGATTCTTCCGAAGGTAGAGCTCCGCTCGAATTCAAGGTAGGCGCCGGCATGGTGATCAAAGGTTTTGAGAATGGTGTGCTGGACATGAAAGTTGGCGACAAGAAAACCATTCATATCCCTGTTGACCAGGCATATGGCCCCAAAAGCGATGAAATGATCATGGATTTTCCAAAAGAAAATATCCCTGCTGATCTGAATCCTGAAGTAGGTATGGAACTGCAGATGAGCAACCCACAGGGACAGGTTTTCCAGGTAAAAGTAGCTGCTATCGGCGACGAATTTATTACCCTGGATGCTAACCACGCACTGGCTGGCGAAGACCTGGTTTTTGACCTCGAACTGGTTGAAATCGTATAATATTCAGGTATCTTTTTATTACGGATGCAGCATAGTTGTTTAAACTATCCTGCATCCGTAATTTTTTTTCCGGGAGATGGGAAGATGGCGTAAACCAGCTTTGCGGAAAACCGGTTGCCGGGAATACTGCTCAGGAAGAGGCCTCCGGCTGCCGGTAAATAGCCTGCATTTCACGCAGGCAACCGGCACAAAGACAACCACTATAATGCTGCTGTATAAAGTATCGTTCTTCTTCAGTTAACACCACATCCTGGCACTGGCAGCGCAGGATTGTGCCTACGCGGCATTCGAAGGTGCGTTCGCACCGCGGACAGGATACGGTTTCATGACATGCCATTCCTAAAATTACGGATTTCAGGCGGCATTTGGTAAATGCAATGCAACATTGCATGGTGCTAACTGCCCACAGCCAGCCGCACATTTTTTGCAGCGGTAACCATGTTACGCAATGCCATTTCCGTTTCCGGCCATTTCCTTGTTTTCAGCCCGCAGTCGGGGTTTACCCAGATGTTACGCAACGGCAGCAGCGCCGCTGCCTTATGCAGTAATGCCTCCATTTCCGCTACTGCCGGTACTCTCGGCGAATGGATATCGTACACGCCGGGGCCGGTTTCATTCGGATATTTAAAGCCTGCAAACGCTTCCAGCAACTCCATTTGTGAGCGCGATGTTTCTATGGTGATCACATCTGCATCCATAGCAGCAATATGTTCAATGATATCATTGAACTCCGCGTAACACATATGCGTGTGTATCTGCGTGGCGTCATCTACCGTGCTTACCGCCAGGCGGAAGGCTTTCACCGCTTCGCTGAGATAAGCGCTGCGTTGCGCTTTGCGCAGTGGCAAACCTTCCCGGAGCGCGGGTTCATCTACCTGTATCACGGTGATGCCGGCATCTTCCAGGTCTTTTACTTCATCGCGGATAGCCAGGGCAATTTGCATGGCGGTTTGCATACGCGGCTGATCATTCCTTACAAACGACCATTGCAGGATAGTAACCGGACCGGTGAGCATGCCCTTAACAGGCCTGTTGGTAAGCGACTGCGCAAAACGGCTCCAGGCAACGGTCATGGGTGCAGGCCGTTGCACATCTCCAAAAATAACCGGTGGTTTTACACAACGGGTACCATAACTCTGCACCCAGCCGTTTTGTGTAAATACAAATCCATCCAGCTGCTCGCCGAAATATTCCACCATATCATTTCGCTCAAACTCGCCATGCACCAGCACATCCAGCCCCAGGTTTTCCTGGCGGTAAATGGTTTCTGTAATGGCCTGGCGGATATCGGCGTTATAGGTTTCAGGAGTGATGACGCCTTTTTTCAGATCGGCGCGGAGTTGTCTTATTTCCGTGGTTTGCGGGAAGGAGCCGATAGTAGTGGTAGGAAATAAAGGCAGTTGTAATACCGATTGCTGTAATTTCTGACGGTGGGGGAAGATGCTATGCCGCTGCGTATCCGCAGTGGTAATGCTTTGCAGCCTGGCTTTCACTTCCGGCACATGTATCCGGGGCGATATCCTGCGGTTGTTCATCAGGGCTTCATTGTCGCTGAGCAGGGAAGTGTCGCCGCCGATGATTTGTTTCAGCGCTGTTACTTCGGCTACTTTCTGTTTGGCGAAAGCCATCCATTGTTTTATTTCCGGGTCCAGTGCGGTTTCGTTTTCCAGGTTGTACGGCACATGCAGCAGGGAGCAGGAAGTGCCCAGCAGTACCCGTTCTTCACCGATCTGTTGTATAGCTTTTTTGATCAGTTGCAAGGAGGCGGCGTAATCATTTTTCCAGATATTGCGGCCATCCACCACGCCGAGCGATAATAATTTATCTGCCGGTAATGCGGCCAGTACAGTATCCAGTTGCTCCGGAGCCCTTACCAGGTCGATGTGCACAGCCTGTACGGGAAGCTCCAAAGCCAGGCTGGTATTATCTTCCAGTCCTCCGAAGTAAGTGGTCAGTAATATTTTCAGGGAAGGCAATGCCTGGCTTACAGCGGTGTATGCGGCCTGGTAAAGGTCTCTGGTGGCGGGGTCCAGGTCGGTCACCAGGAAGGGCTCATCCAGCTGTATCCAGCTGGCGCCCGCCTGTTGAAGGGACCTTAACAGTTCAATATATACGGGGAGCAGTTTTTCCAGCAGCAGGGAATGTGTCAGGTCATCTCCCTTTATTTTCCCTGATAGAATAAAGGTAACAGGCCCCACCAGTACCGGTTTGGTAGTGATACCATCACTCAGTGCTTCTTTGAATTGGGCTACACATTCAGGCTGGTGTAAGCTGTATTGCTGGCCCGGCTCAAACTCCGGTACCAGGTAATGATAGTTGGTATCAAACCACTTGGTCATTTCCAGGGCGGTAATATCAAAGTTATTCTTCTGGTAACCCCTTGCCATGGCGAAATACAGCTCCGGGCAGGCTGGGTTGGCAAATGTTTGCTGTAATGCTTTGAAGCGGGAAGGAATTACCCCCAGGGTGATGCACATATCCAGTACCTGGTCGTACCAGGAGAAATCGTTGGAAGGGATGAGGTCAATACCGGCCTCCTGTAACAGGCTCCAATTCTCTTTTCGTAGCTGCCTTGACGTTAGTTCAAGACGTTCCAGTGAAATTTTTCCGGCCCAGTAGTTTTCGCAGGCTTTTTTCAGCTCCCGCTGGCTACCTATTCGTGGATAGCCTGGTATGTTGGTAAGCATATATAGGATGTATTTTATTCTACACAAACCTATCATTATTGCATCTTTGTTCGATACCTTGATGAAATTTTAGATTTTTGTCTTATAAAAAGACGATTTGAAAGAATAATTTACTGTTTATCATATTGTGAGAGGTGGTAAAACAGAATAATCTACGGCAGGGGTGTGAAGTTGTTTTTCCTTACGTTTGCAATATGTTTACAAATTACTCATATACAGTAGATAAACGCTTCATGCGTTACGCACAGATAGATACACAGTCGGACCCGACGAGCAGCACTTTTCCTACCACTGAAAAACAGAAGGACCTTTCCCGGCTGCTGGTAAAAGAATTACAGGAAATGGGTATTACCGATGCAGCACTGGATGAACATGGCTATGTGTACGCCACTATCCCGGCCAATACAGATAAGAAAGTACCGGTGATCTGTTTTTGTTCACATGTGGATACTTCGTCCGACAGCAGCGGTACCGGCGTGAAGCCCATTGTACATCGCGGCTATGATGGCGGCGACATTGTGCTGCCGGATGATGAAACAGTAGTGATCAGTGCAAAAGAACATCCTTACCTGGCAAGCAAAAAAGGCGATGATATTATTACTGCCAGCGGTACCACGCTGCTGGGAGCGGACGATAAAGCCGGTGTGGCGGAGATCATGGACGCTGCTAATTTCCTGATGACACACCCGGAAGTAAAGCATGGAAAGATCCGCATCCTGTTTACACCCGATGAGGAAGTAGGCCGCGGTGTGGAAAAAGTGGATATGAAAAAACTGGGGGCGGATTTTGGTTACACCATGGATGGTGGTGAGCTGGGATCCCTGGAAGATGAAAATTTTTCCGCCGATGGCGCCAAAATTACGGTATATGGTATCAGCGCGCACCCGGGCGCCGCAAAGGATAAACTGGTAAGCGCCATTAAAATAGCCGGTGAAATCGTTGATGCGTTACCGAAAGACAGTCTTTCCCCTGAAACGACCGACGACCGTGAAGGATTCATCCACCCGGTACGTATACAGGGTACCGTGGAAAAAACAGAAATAGACTTTATTATCCGCGATTTTGAAACGGCTCACCTGGAAGCGCATGAAACCTTCCTGCGCCGGATCATGGATAAGGTACTGGCAAAGTATCATGGTGTAAAAGCCACCCTGAAAGTAACAGCGCAATACCGCAATATGAAAGAGGTGCTGGTAAACCACCCGGAAGTAACCGCCCATGCAGCGGAAGCTATACGCCGGGCGGGTGTGCAACCCCTGAGAATGAGCATCCGCGGCGGTACAGACGGTTCCCGTTTGTCGTTCATGGGGCTGCCCTGCCCCAATATCTTTACGGGCGAAATGGCGCTTCACAGCAAACATGAATATGTGAGCATACAGGATATGCAGAAAGCGGTGCAAACAATTGTGTATCTGGCACAGGTTTGGGAAGAGAAGGCGTAAAATATTGCAGTGCACATTAGCAAATATTTTATTACTTTAACCGTTTATAGTAGTGATCTACTTATGCACCCGTTAAAATATAGTTCATGTTGTTAGGTTTTATTACATTATTACAGGATTCTCTTTTACTTCCTAAAGCAGATACCGTAGCTCAGGGCATTGCCGCCAACGGCGCCCCGGCGCCGGAAATTCATCTCATAGATATGCTGATGAAGGGCGGTGTGCTGATGATCCCTTTAGGCATCCTCTCCCTGATAGCTGTGTATGTATTCGTGGAAAGGGCTATTACCATCAGTAAAGCCGGCCGGCTGCCTGATAACTTTATGCCTATGATCCGCGACCAGATCACTTCCGGTAATATGCAGTCCGCCAGATCGCTGGCCAAAAACACTTACGGACCCATTGCCCGGATGATCGAGAAAGGCATTCAGCGTATTGGCAAGCCTATTGAGAACATTGAAAAATCAATGGAAAATGTGGGCAAGCTGGAAATTTACCGGATGGAAAAGAACCTGGTGATCCTGTCTATCATTGCCGGTATCGCCCCCATGTTCGGGTTCCTTGGTACCATTGCAGGTATGATCCAAACCTTTTTCAACATCTCCATCACTTCAGATATTACACTGGGCACCATTGCCGGCGGTATCTATGTAAAAATGATCACCTCCGCTTCGGGGTTAATTATCGGTATCGTGGCTTTCATTGGCTACAGTTACCTCAATGCCCAGATAGATAAGGTAGTAAACAAGATGGAAGGCGCTTCTGCTGAATTTATCGATATTCTGCAGGAACCAACCCGCTAAAACCACCCTCATGAATTTACGCAGACGAAATAAGAGGCAGGTGGAAATGCACAACTCGGCACTGAATGATATCCTGTTCATCCTGTTGCTGTTCTTCCTGATCGTTTCCACCCTGGCCAATCCGAACGTGATTAAGCTGTTGCTGCCCAAAGCCAAGAGCAATACCAAGTCGAAACAAACGGTAGTAGTAAGCATTAACGATAAACGCGAGTTTTTTGTAGGCACCAACAAAGTGACCTTCGATCACCTGAAACAGGCGCTGGCGCCTTCTATCGGCAATGAAAAGATTGATCCCACCATTGTGATCAATGCAGAAAAATCTGTGCCGGTGGAAGATGTGGTGAGTGTGATGGAAGTAGCCAGGGAGATGGGCGCCAAAGTGGTACTGGCCACTGCGCATAAGTAATAATGCTTTAACTTTTTAACAGGACCTGGCGATATGATCTCGCCAGGTCTTGTTGTTTTATATCTTCCGGCCCTTTACCATCCTGTCTTTCCCAAACATATCCTGCTTCAGTATTACTTCCGTAAAACCGGTTTGTTCCATCAGTGCAACTACTTCCTTTCCCAGTGCTTCGTTGATCTCAAAATAGAGCGTACCGCCGGGAACCAGCCTGGAATGGGCCATTTGGGAAATATGCCGGTAAAAGAGCAACGCGTCGTTATCCGGCACAAACAGTGCGAGGGAGGGCTCAAACCCCCAAACTGATTCCTGCATACCGTTTTGTTCGCTCTGCGTGATATAGGGCGGATTACTCACAATCATGTCAAACTCCGGGAGGCCCGCCATTTGTTGCGGGTTCAGGGCGTCCATATGCAGGAAACTGACTTCCAGCCGTAGCCGTGCGGCATTGCTGCGGGCTACTTCCAGCGCGCCTTCACTTACATCTATGGCAGATACCTGTGCATCCGGTAAGGATTTTTTCAGGGCCAGCGGAATACATCCGCTGCCGGTGCCAACATCCAGCAGGTGAAGCCTGTGCCGGTGCGCTGCATCATGTACCACCCATTCCACCAGTTCTTCCGTTTCCGGGCGGGGGATCAGCACATTTTTATTTACCATCAGTTCCATGCCGTAAAACCAGCTGCTGCCGCTGATATATTGCACCGGTTCATGCCGCTGTAAGGCTTCTATGGCTAGTTTCAGCCGTTGGTTCTGATCGGGGGAAAGGATCTTTGTTTTATGAACAATCCGGTCCAGTTTACTCATGCCCGTTAGGTATTCCATTACGATATGGGCAATATTGGCGGCTTCCCGCTCATCATAGAGTTCACTGATGGCGCCTGTAATATAGGTAAAGGCCGTTTGTATAGTCAATATAATCAGTTTAAGAGATGTAAGCGGAAAAATGCAGACCAGTGGCGGCTTTTTCCATTCGTTAAAAACGATACATTTGCAAAAATATTATTTCGTCCGGTGATTATGAATAGCACGTTCAATGAATTTTATATGCAGCGTTGCCTGGAGCTGGCCGCCATGGGCGCCGGCAGGGTGGCGCCAAACCCGATGGTGGGCGCCGTATTGGTGCACCAGGGGCGTATTATCGGCGAAGGCTATCACCGGCAGTACGGGCAGGCCCATGCAGAAGTGAACTGTGTGAACAGTGTGGGGGAAGAGGAGCGTTCGCTTATCCCGCTGGCCACTATGTATGTAAGCCTGGAGCCCTGTGCGCATCATGGTAAAACGCCGCCCTGTGCGGATCTTATCGTGTCGCAGGGAATTAAACAGGTGGTGATCGGATGTGTGGATACCTTTTCCGCCGTAGCCGGAAAAGGTATTGAAAAACTGGAAAAGGCAGGCGTACAGGTGGAAACAGGTGTGCTGGAAGCCGAATGCCGTCAGATCAACCGCCGTTTTTTTACCTTTCACGAACAGCAGCGGCCCTATATTGTGCTGAAATGGGCACAAAGCAGTAATGGCCTGATCGCAGGGGCAGGCGGGGCGCCCGTGCGTATATCCAACCAGTACAGCGACCGCCTGGTGCATAAATGGCGCAGCGAAGAAATGGGCATCCTGGCAGGTACCCGCACGGCAGTAAACGACAACCCCCGGCTTAATAACCGGCTGTGGACAGGGAAAGACCCGGTTCGTCTTATCATAGACCGTCGCCTGCAGGTGCCGCGTTCACATCATGTATGGGATGGCAGTATTCCTACCATTTTTATCACGGCAGCCGCTGCGGAAACCCATGGCCTTACCGAAACCCTGCCGCTCGATTTCAGCGCTGCATTGCTGCCGCAGCTGATGCAACAACTGCACCGGCGGCAGATCCAGAGCATCCTCGTGGAAGGCGGCAGCGCCACATTGCAGCAATTCATTGCAGCCGGCCTGTGGGATGAAGCGCGGGTGATAACAGGTACAGGCACATTGCCGGAAGGACCCGCCGCACCCGTGCTCACTAATGCCACGCTCACGCACAGCCTGCAGGTAGCGGGCGACCGTATTGATTTTTATTATCCCGCGTAGTTGTAAACGCGTATAAATTATTTTGATGGAGGTTTATTTTACGATCGATAAAACAGCTGTAGCAGAATTTAAAGACAGGGGAAGCAAATTCCTGGCCTACGCATTTCCCGTTAAATCGCCGGAAGAAGTGAAGGAATGTATGGCAGAAGTGAAAAAAGAACACCCCAAGGCCACCCATCACTGTTACGCCTACCGCCTTGGTACTGCCGGCTTGCAGTTCCGCGCCAGCGACGACGGGGAGCCTTCCGGTTCCGCCGGCAAACCCATCCTCGGGCAAATAGACAGTAAGCAGATTACGGATGTGCTCATTGTGGTGGTCCGCTACTTTGGCGGCAGCCTGCTTGGCGTACCCGGGCTCATCAATGCCTATAAAATGAGCGCAGCCATGGTGCTGCAGCTGATCCCCGTGATCCAGAAAAATATAGAAGCAAAATATCATCTCAGCTTCGACTATACCATCATGAACGATGTAATGATGGCAGTGAAGCAAAATAACTGCACCGTTATTTCCCAGGAACTCCAGCTATTCTGCGAAATGGTGATCGGTGTCCCCAAATCAAATGAAGAGCTCTGCCTGTTACGCTTAAAAGATATTTACGGATTGCAGGTGCAACCACAAAAAGCCTAGCAGCCGCCAGGATGACCCTGATTAATACCACATGTTATAACATGTAGATAGGAATCCGTACATCCCGGTTATCTCCCCCAAAAAATTAACCGGATGTAATATAAATTTCCTTAAATTTATTTTTTGTTAACTGGGATTTTCTTAACCCGTT
>NZ_DATMTE010000873.1:0-2508 GCF_035564935.1 Chitinophaga sp.
TTATCCCTGCTTTTCTCTTTTTTAATAACAGGTAAATTTTTTTTAAGACTACTGACATAGGGTTGTCACAACCCGTTGTTTTCTTTGTATTACAAAACAAAAAAATACAGACTTATGGAAAACAACACTTTATCTGCCGCAACTACTACCGCTGTTATTACACCTGAACAGTTACTGAAACACTGGCAGGGCCACCGTGCACTTACCCGCAGGATGATTGAAGCCTTCCCGGATGACCAGCTTTTTACTTTCAGCATTGGCGGCATGCGACCATTTTCCACTTTGGTAATGGAGTTTTGCGGAATGGCCTTTCCGTCTGTATACGGGGTTATTACCGATGAATGGCTGGGCATTGATGTACTCCTAAAAGATACAGGCGTTACAGTTACTCCCACCAATAAAGCAGAGCTACTACAGCTTTGGGATGTTATCACGGAAAAACTCAACGAATGGTGGCCTAAGATCCCCGCGGAAAATTTTCAAAAGCAAATCACTGCCTTCGGACAATATGAAGGAAGATCAGTAAGTATCCTGTTCTACATTTTTGACAATGAAATCCATCACCGCGGACAAGGGTATGTGTACCTCCGCGCCCTTGGCATAGAGCCACCCGCTTTCTGGGACAGGGATCAGAATTTATGATTATGACCTGGCTGCATTAAATTTTTCCCGGTATTCAGAAGGGGTCATTCCCACTGTTTTGCGGAATACCTTTCTGAATGCCTTGGGATCGTTATAGCCCGAATTGTAGATCACTTCTGCCATTTGCTGCCCGGTTTGTTCCAGTAATTTTTTGGCAGCCTCAATACGGGTAAATTGCAGGTATTCAATGGGGGTTACACCGGTTACCTGTTTAAATCTTCTCACAATATTTCTCCTGCTTGACGGGATGTCCCTGATCATTTCTTCAATAGTGCCAACATCCTGGTAACTGGTTTCAATCCGTTGCTGGGCAGAAGCCACCAGGTCGTCGTGATGATTGCGGGCAGGCTGGAAAGTGCTGAAATAGGACTGCTTATCACGGCCCATATCTATCGCAAAAATTTTGGCGGTCCTTATCGCTATTTCAATACCACAATGAACTTCCAGCAAATGAAGCAGCAGGTGGAAGGTAGAGGTAGCGCCGCCACTCGTGTAAATACCTGAATCATGTGTAACGGTTTTATCCGACAGCAGGTTTACTGAAGGAAAAGCGGAGGAAAATTCCCTGCAGGCATCTACATGGGTAGTGGCTATTTTGCCATCCAGCAAACCGGAAGCACCCAGTAAAAATGCGCCGGTACAGAAACTGGCCACTTCGGCGCCATTTTTATATTGCTGTTGCAGCCAGGGAAGATAACACCTGTTTTCTGTAATAGACTGGCGGATATCATCCGTGGTAAATGAAGGTACCAGCACCAGGTTGAAAGTCCCTGCCGCATCCGTTTGTTGCGATGCATAGTCCGGGAAGGCTGCTGCCAGGTGTTCCATATCCGGGGTGTATACCAGGGTTATCTTGAAGGGCGCCGGCTGGTCGTTTTTATGGTAAATCTTGTTGACGGTGTCCAGTACATCTGTTATGGCAGCCAGGCTTAAAAGCTTGTAGTGGCGTATAAGCAGGATCCCAATTTGTAGCATATGGTGGTAAGTTTTTAGTTATCTGCCCAAACATAACGAATTTGTCGCAAATACCCCCTAATATTGACTCTATCGGCATCCATCCGGACTATAATTATAGGGTATCTTACAGTTAGTTTGAGAACCAAAAAAAATGAAATTATTTATGGAAACTGTAAGTACACGGATGCAGGGCATCCTTCCACTTTTTGATCTGCACACGGAATTTTTCCCGAAAGTGCTGGATGGAATTTCAGATGAAGATGCTCATAAAAGACTGGATACACCCGCCAATCATATCGCCTGGCTCACAGGAAGCCTTGTAGAGCAGCGGTTTGACCTGGCAGGTTTACTGAAAGTGGAAGCAACATCTTCTGCAAATGATCTTTTCAAAGATTTCCAGGGAATAAAAAACGGGCAACAATATCCATCTCTCGAAATTTTTAAAAAAGACTGGCAGCGCATTTCTCCTTTATTAAGAACAGCATTGGTAAATGTAACAGATGAACAACTGGATCACATATGGGAATTTCCCGGAATGAAAATGCCGTTTTGGGACCTGCTGACATTTAACATTTACAGGGAAGCCAATTGTATAGGGCAGATTGCCTTGTGGCGGCGGCTGTTGAATTACGAGCCGATGAAATATATGTAATCAAATTAATTGCAATGGTAGAAGTATTTGTAACGAATGTAAAACGGGTAGCAGCGGCGAAAGAAATAGTAGCCCTGCTGCTCCGTAACTTTCCTGATAGTAAAATTAATTTCGACCTCGAAGACTGTGATAAAGTATTAAGGGTGGAAGGAGAAAATTTTCACCCCGGAAAAATAATGATGCTGGTAAATGAAAATGGGTTCCAGTGCCAGGTGATGGAAGATTAAACAACCGTTGTACACAACCCGTTATTCTGT
>NZ_DATMTE010000874.1:0-5211 GCF_035564935.1 Chitinophaga sp.
AGATGAAACTTTTTTCATCTACAAAAACGGTTTGGCCGGGTGCGAGGTCCAATGTAATAGGTGTGCCTATCACATCTAAAAAAACAGTACAAAAACCTGTTATTTTCTGCATGATCAGGCCTGTTCCGCCGATCAGGGAAGTAAGGTTCATTTTTACATCAATATCAATTTTGTCGGAGGAGGCTACATAAGCGCCTGCTTTACAAACAATGCCGGTAGTGATCTGTTTCAGGTTCACGGGCAGCAGTCCTACTTTACCGGCTACCACCAGTTTCCGCGGATTCAGGTTGGTATTACACATTTCTACCTGGAAGATGCTTTCGCCGGTTAATTTTCTTTTGATCAGCCCGGCTACACCTTTATCAAATACATTGACCTTTGAAGTAATTCCTTCTTCATAATAGATCAATGCGCCTTTTTCACAAAAGAATTTTTCCTGTTGGGATAACTCTACTTCAAGACATTTGAAATCATGTCCGATCAATTTTACGTTCATTCTTTTTATTATCAGATGACTAAATTCACTTCATTCGGGGGCGGCGGCAGTGTTACCTGTTCTGAGGTGCCCATGCTTTTATTGCCCTGTTCTATGGTGTCGGATACCCACTTAAAAAACTGTTTAAGTGTGGCGCTGTCGGCGGTATCGAGATGAACAACGGTATCGGTCAGTTCTTTCAGCATACCATCGTCCGCGGCTTTGCCTGCGGCGCATCCCACAATGGTGGCGAAGTTCAGGCTTTTCACCAGCGGCGCCATTTTGCGGTACAGCTGCAGGTCCGAGGGTTTACCATCGGTAAAGAGGAACAATAAAGGGCGCCAGTCGCCTTTCTGCGTGGGGGTGCCTTTACGTACTTCGCTGTTCACTTTTCCATAAAGAAATTCCAGGGCATACCCGGTGTGCGTGGGGCCGCTTTGCGGGCAGGTGATTTCCGGCAGCTGGAAGCTGGCGAGTTCCGTGAGTGGGGTCAGTTCTTTTACCTCGCGGTCGAAAGTGATGATGCTGAGCCACAGGGAGTCCATTGCCTGGGGATCCATCCGGAGGGTATTTACCATGCCGCTCAATGCATTGTTAAGCGCCTGTATGGGCTCACCGTACATTGATCCGGAGGTATCCAATAAAAAAAATACCGGTAGTCGTCGCATATCAATATATTAATTTCTTAAACCACGATATTCAGTTCCGCCGGTGGCGGCGGGAGTTCGTTAAGCCCTATTACTTCTTTGCCGGTATCCTCTATTCTTGTGGAGGTAACGCCGATGGATGCGGTAACCCATGTAAAGAAACGGGCGATGCTCTGGCTGTCGGCGGTATCCAGGCTGAGTACATTTTCTGTTATCTGTTTCAGCACGGCGGTATCTGCGCCGGAACCGGCTGCGCAGGCAACGGTGTAAGCCACCTTGCGTTGTTTGAACGCAGACAAGCCGCTTTGCCAGTTATCCGTAGGAATACCGTCTGTCATGATGAACACCAGTGGCTTCCAGTCGCCTTTCTGCTCCATGGTGGTTTTAGCTACTTCCCGGTCGATGCAGTTGCTTACCAGTTGCAATGCTTCTCCCAGGGCGGTAGTACCGCTGGCTTTTATATCCACTACCTGGAAGGAGGCAAGATCGGTAAGTGGCACTACCTGTTTTGCGGAGCTATCGAAAGTAATGATGCTGATAAATGCGGTTTCGATGGCCTGCGGGTTCTGGCGTAATGAATTGATCATTATCTGTACCCCGTTTTTCACTGCCTCAATAGGTTCTCCATTCATAGAACCGGAGGTATCTAATAAAAGATACACAGGTAATCTTCTCATACTGCTTAATTTAATACCAGTGCTGGCATATTGAAAAGGGTCACATTTCATCCTGCGGAACGGTATGTTGCCGCAGGATGAATTTATGCTGAATATAGGTGTTTTTGTTATCAGGAGTAGGTTAACTTCTTCAATTCATCCACAAAGCTGTCTGATGGATGCGGGTTACCGACGGCCCTGAATTTCCAGGCGCCGTCTTTGCGGTAGATCTCTGCAAATGTCATAGAACACATACCGTTGTAGGTACTGTCGCCCGACAGGCTGAACTTAGCTATTTCCTTTCCTTTTTTATCGACTGCGCGGATGAATGCATTCTCGATCATTCCAAAATGCTGGTTATTGGCGCGACCGTTATAGATGGTGACCATAAAAAGGATCTTGTCGTATTTGCTGTCCATCTGATCCAGTTTAATGATGATCTGTTCATCGTCGCCATCGCCGGCGCCGGTGCGGTTATCGCCGGTTAACCAGATATTACCGGAGGGATGGCGCATGGAATTGAAGAAGATCACATCTCCTTCATACAATCCTACAGATCTGCCATCTCTTGTTTGCACTGTTCTGCCGAGGTTGGCCACTTTGCCATTGCTGTCGAGCAGCATAGCTACTGCATCCAGGTCATATTCTTCTTCCTTTTTTTCGCTGCCGAAAAGTTTTCCGAGGAAGCCTCCTTCTTTTGCTTTGGTTTGTCTTACGTCCCAGCCTAATCCGATGGTGACGGTTGACAGATCAAATTCCTCTCCTTGATCGTTTTTACGCAGGTCAATCGTCTGACCTTTTACCAGGTTAATAGCCATAGGTGATGGTTTATCGGTGGGTTATTTAATAATCTGACCTTTGAAATATTTGGATAAGAAGTAAGCCAGGTCTTCCCTGTAGCCGATACCGGATGCTTCAAATTTCCATTTACCATCTTTCAGGTACAGTCGTCCAAATTCCACCCCTGTTTCGATAGAGAAATCTTCTCCCAGCTCATACTTCGCAATTTCATTGCCGTTGGAGTCATCTACTATACGGATGTAGGAATCCCTTACCTGTCCAAAGTTCTGGCGCCTGCTGATGGCTTCATGGATGGTAACCACGAATAAAATTTCCTTTACGCGGGGATCTATTCTGGTAAGATCTACCTGGATGGTTTCATCATCGCCGTCTGCACTGTTTCCGCCGGTAGGATCATCACCGGTATGATGTAAAGCGCCATCCGGGGAATCGGTATTCCCATAAAAAACGAAGAATTGTTCCTGGATGATCTGCCGGGTTTCATCGATCATAAATGCGGAAGCGTCCAGGTCAAAATCTGATCCTGTACCTTCATTAGGATGCCAGCCTAATCCAATGCTGATCCTGGAAAGGCCGATATCGATCCGTTGTCCTTTTTGTAAGTTAATCGCCATTATTTAAGATTTAAACCTGGGGTAATATAGTATATTTATCGGAGAGTGAGTATAGCGCGAAGTTACCCGGGGGCTAACCAACTTTTCAAGTTACCAATACGTTTGATTTCCAGCTATTGAACCCGCTGCACCGGTTTAATAACCTTTCATTATTTTCACCAGCATATCTGCAATCACTGCAAATCCTTTATCTGAAGGATGTAAACCATCATAGGTCATATCAATGGCAGTTACCGGGTAGGGGTATTCATCTGTACCGGGATGAAAAGGAATATCTTTGTAATCCGGCCAGCGGTAGTTACGGTACTCTCCTGTGGCAGGGTCTTTCAGCCGTTTGTATTTCACTACATTTTCGAGGGTGATGCCGCTGTTATGATACAGGTCAGCCAAATCAAAATGTTCATAGCGGGCAATGGAGTCGATAGCCGCTACTACCTGCGAAAGCTGTTGTCCTTTCTTTTCCCTGTACGAGCCCCAGGCGTTGTTATTCATATCATTGATGTAAACAAAATCGCCGCGTTGCAACGGGGTGATCAGGATAATGTGCGCCTTTTTGTTCAGTGACCTCAGTTTATCAATGACGGTCCGGAATGCGCCGTAAACGGTACTATTGCCGGTTTGCTGAAGATAGTCTGAAAAATTGCCAACGGGGCGGCCTCCCCACCAGTCGTTGGTACCGAGAAATACGGAGTATACATCTGCCTTTACCAGGTCTAGTTTTTCTATGGCGTCTGCAATACCGCCGGAGGTCCAGCCGTTGTAGCCCTTATTGATATATTGCACATGCGGCAGCATTTCGGTAACCCTTGTCATGTATCCTTTGGTGATCCGGTTCCCGGTTTCATCCTGGTGCTCATTAAGGTAAGTAATGGAATCGCCGATAGCCACCCAGGTTATTTTCCGGGGCGCAAAAGCGGTAACTGCCACTATTACTGTTACTGCGATAAAAAAGCCTGTCAGCCATTTCTTCATGCTTGTATATTTTCGGGATTGAAATTAATCATATTCGTTAAATGTCCGGGAAATTTATAGCTGGACTACTACCCGATTACAAACTGGACTATCCCATTCAACGGGGTCTGCATTATTTTTGCGTATCAAAAATTATTACGCGATGACTATCAAGCAGGATATATCCCAGCTCTTTTTACGGGTAGGGTTAGGCGCCAGTTATTTGTGTGCGGGGCTCGACAGGTTTGGAGTATGGGGCCCTCCGGGTGCACCGGATGTAAGTTGGGGCGACTGGCAACATTTTATGCAATATGCCTACAAGCTGATGTTCTTTCTCCCCTACTCTGTGGCGGAAATTTTTGCTGCAATAGCTTCCGGTGCGGAGATAACTTTTGGCATCCTGCTGATCGCCGGCTTTTGGACGCGATGGGCAGCCATTGGCAGCGGCCTGTTACTGCTTGGCTTTGCATTGGCCATGACAGTAGCGCTGGGAATCACTGCACCGCTAAACTACTCTGTGTTCACCGCCAGCGCCGGTAGTTTTTTATTGTCTACCTTACCGGCATACCGCTGGAGTATAGACGGGATAAGGAAAAGAGCTTAGTCCCGCTTCCCGTTGAAGTAAGCGGATATTGCCATGGCATATATCTCTTAAAACAGAATTATTCATTCAGGTAAGCATACAGCGGGTACGGATCCGATAATCCGGAGGTAATTTGCGGCTTCTTTTCCAGGGCCGCTTTTTTTGTTGCCCCCATGATCCACTTTGCCAGCCAGTTCATTTTCTTAATGCGGCAATTGTGAAAAGCAGACATCTGCCACCGGCCTTCAGGGTTTTTCAGCCATACCGTAGTATTCACCGACTGCCGGCTTTCGGGTACTTTCTTCTGCCAGCGGAAACGGATAGCGCCGGTTGCTATTACCAACGCTACGTTTTCATCAAGGAAACGCACCTGTTGGATCTGACCATGCAGCCGGGCTCCTTTGAACATAAAATTGTTCATCAGCTGTTCATGCAGCCTAATGTATTCTTCCCGTCCCTTTAAGTGCATGCCGTTAAAAGTGAT
>NZ_DATMTE010000875.1:0-4534 GCF_035564935.1 Chitinophaga sp.
GGTATGAATGCATTCAATACGGCCCCGCTCATCTGTGGTTACCTGCAGCACGCGGTTGCTGCTGTCGATGATCTGTTGCAGATAGCCGTGCCCGTTATACCGGAACTGTATATGAAACCCTGCGGGGTTGCTGATTTCAGACAGCATATAACTTCCGTCCGGCGCCGGTTTTGCATGGAACCGGTAAGTCAGCTGCTCTTTGCTTTCCAGGTAATACCCGCTGCCATCGCGGCGCCACCATAATTGTTCTATCCTGTTATAATAACTGCCTCCTGCCGGTAGTGCCGGCATTATTGTTTCGCGGCCATCGGCCAGGCGGATACTGAAGTAACCGTTATGCAGATCATACAGGCTGAGGTTATAGCTGTGATGCCAGTTGTAGCCCAACGGACCGGGTACTTCCGCACTGCTGTAATAGGTACGTTCCCATACCAGCGGTATGGGTCCGGGCAACTGAAAATCTATATTGGAAGAAACTACCCGTCCGCTTACCGCATCTACGGGTTCTCCGAATCTTTTACACTTAAAATCCTGCAATACCGCCGCCAGCTTGGGAAAGCGGCTTTCTATTTTATTGATCACTTTCTGTAAAGCAGCGCCTGCGGCTTTCGACAATCCTTTCAGTCCCAGTTTAAACATGAGCTGGAACAGGTCGATAGTTGGGGGACCGCCTACCAGCACAGGTTTCCCTCCCGACGTCATGATCAGCAGTACCGAAGTAGGCGCCATCAGTGCGAAGGCGGAGCTTTTTTTATTGAGCCTTGGCGGGGAAGGCAGTCCAACAAGGTTACACGACAATGCCGGGTGGAACTGGGTAGAAAAAGGACCGCCATCCGCCAGCACGGTAGAACTGCCCATCCACATTTCGGAGGCGGCTTTCGGCTTTACGATGGGAAATGGCAGGTGTGCTATGATGGCGGGCAAATGCAGGATGGGTGTACCTGCATTGGCGATCCATTGGTTATGTACTTTTACGGAAGGGCTCAATGCATGTACCAGCATTTGTGCGGTAGCAGCAAGTGAAAAAGGTTGCGGCTCCGGTTCTTTTCCTTCCTCCACGGGTGGCGGAGGAGGTGGTGGTGGTACCACGCTGGCAATAGCAGCCATAATAGCGCCTATAATATCGAACACCATACCGATATGAGGCACCGGTAATAAGGGTGAAGGTGGAAATACGGAATCATGAAAATCTATACCTATACCAAGGTCAAAATACTTTGCAGCAGGCATGCCCGGGAAAGCGGGTAATATGCTGGCCATTCCTTTCTGAATATGATCCAGTGAGTTTTTCTTTTCTGCAAATAATTCTCCAAAGCCTTTATTTTCTACTGGCATGATATACTTACTTTGCTCCCTTCCGGGATATGGTCTTAGTTAAACTCAAACAATGTGGACTTACGTCTTACGGTGGCTTTGTCCATCCCTTCTGCCTGCAGCAGTGTATCCCAGTCATCACCCAGGAGTTCCTGCAGGTTACCTTCCAGTACGCGGAGGTCTTCCGGTCCCCTGATCTTTTCACACAGATGTACTGCCATCGCTGCTGCATGAAGGAAGGTGGATTGTCTTCTTACCTCCCGTTCCAGGTAGCTGCCACCGGTGATGGCCAATAACAGGTTTTCAAATGCTATATTTAACTGACCCAGTTCATAGTGCAGGTGTCCGCAAAGCCGGTATCCTTCCATGATCATAAAGGCATCGCCTTTATTCACGGCTTCCAGTGCCAGCGCTTCATACAGTGCAATGGCCTGTTTCCTTTTCTTTTTACCCGCCAGTATGGCCGCATGGATCATGATACAGGATTTCCAGGTAGGGTAACCGGCAGGATCTCCTTTATCCATCAGTTGTCTCGACAAGCGGATCGCTTTATTGGCATAGCCGGCACTTTTATCATTCTCGCGCGCCATGAAATAAGCCTGTGCAGCTATCATTATACCCGCTACTTCATGTACTTCCCCGCCCATTTTTTTGCTGAGGGAAAGCAGTGCGGCTACTTCCTGGTCCAGTGCCGGCGTACCCGGTTGTGTGGTACAATCCAATACTTTACGGATCTGTTTACGGAAACGGGCATCGGTGCTGATGGTATCGGAATTACCGCCGTCCTTGTCCATTTCATGATTAATAGCTGCCACCATCTGCAGGGAGGGCTGTAATATTTTTACCTGTTCGGTAAATACTTTGGGGATAGTGATGCGGGGATTGGTAACTACATCAATGGTTACCAGGCGGATGCCTTCCGGCAGCCCCTTTTTCAGCACATCGGTGTACCAGCCGCCTGCATCAGGCTGATCAGTTCTTAAGGGAGGAAAATAAACACAGCACCCGGTGTCTTCAAGGCCGCGGATGCATTCCATCAGGCGGCGCAGTTCCTTCCAGATGCTTTGTACTGTTGGCGGCAGGCTGCGGTCGGGATGATAGTCTGTTTTCAGCAGCCCGTCTTTTTTCAGTGCGTGGTAAACATCGTACGCTTCGCGCGGCAGTGGTTCAAACCATTCCAGGTATTCCTTCCACAATGCTGCTTCATATGCGGTATGATCTTCCTGGTAAGGTGTATCAAACCGGAAAAATATCTCTTTAAAAATACCGATGGCGGTACGTTCTGTTTCCAGGAATTTATCAATGATGTCTACATCGGCATACTGCACCAGCCAAACAGCCAGCTTCCATTGGTGGTCGCTGTCGGCGGTAGCCCATGTATCCCTTACTTTATGAAATTCCTGTCCTATAGTTGGTGAGGTGGTCATAAGCCGGCTTTAAAGGATCAGGAATTTATTTTCACCAGCCCGCCGGAAACCACCACATCGCCGTTACCGCTAACGGTAACATCTTTGTTGCCGTTCACCATTACAGAGGCGCCGGTAATGTTGGCATTTTTACTTCCGGAAGCGAGCAGGTCTTTCGATATCAGGGTAAGTGATTCTCCTCCTTTTACTACGGCGTCCTTACTATTTATGGTCACTGTTTCAGATCCTTCCAGGTAAATTCCTTTCTTCGCAACAATAGAGCCTTGCTCGGAAGCGCCGATGCTGAATTTTTCGGAAGTGATGGTAACTTCTTTGGAAGAAATGTCCATTTTAGTTTTTGCGAAGAGAGACATTTTTTCAGTGCCATCTATGAAGATCTTGTTACCCGATTTGTCTGAAATTGTTACGCTGCCATCGGCATCGTTCAGTAAGATGGAGATACCGGAGCGGGTACGGATGGCTTTCATATCGTTGTTGGCGGTACCAAATCCCGATTTGCCTTCCCCGTTGTAGGTGGTGCCCAGTACAAAAGGCAGTTCAGGGTTGCCGCCTTCAAAATCCACTACTACTTCCTCTCCTTTTTCCGGTACCATGTACATGCCTTTGCTGCCTCCGCTGTGGGGGGCTACCACTCTCATCCAGGGGGTCATGCCCTGCTGCTGCCATTTAAAGCGGGCTCTTACCCGTCCAAGGTCTTTAGGGTCATGATTGTCTACCACGGTGGCGCTCTGCGCTTCACTGAAGGGAACATTTTCCAGGTTCACCGGCGGCGCTGCTGCATCTGCGGGGATCCCTTCAAACTCGTTGTAATAGTCGCCGTTACCGGTTACATGATGCGTAAGCCCCCAGATCATAAATTTCCCGTGGTCGTCATTGGCATATACATTTTCCTTGATGGAGATATGATCTCCCACCCGCAGGGAAGTTTGCCTGCTGCTGCCTTTCAGCTGTACCATAGCGGCCATGCGTCCTTTTTTCTGCCGGGTTATCAGCGTATCCAGTTCGGCTTTGGCATTACTGGTAAACGCATGATTCATTTTATAGGTAGAAGTATTGCTGTATAATTTTTCACTGAGTCCCTGTACATGCGAGGTATAATCGTTCACTTTCCCGGCGGGCTGTGCTAGTGTAGTGTTTTCCACAACTTTGCTGTTCCGGTAATCGTATCCGTTCAGCTGCTGGTTGTTGGGTTGCACCTTCATTTCCAGGTCGAAGCTCATGAGGTCAACCAGGTGTACCAGCGACACTTCGCGGGGCTGGTATTTTCCGAAAACCACCTGTTGCCCGTTGTAAAAGAACCATTCGCCAAAGCGTTCGGAGAGGCGGTGGAGAAAATCGAACGACGTTTCCTTGTATTGCACAATATACTTCAGCGGCGAGGTGGTGTTTGGATCTACCTGGGGGCGCGCCACATAGGGCCCGCAGGCTTTCAGCGTGGTATTCACAATGGAGCCGAGGTCCTGGTTTTCAAAGGCCTGTACATGCAGGTCGTTGTTCAGCAGGATAGTGGGACTGTATCCGCGGATCACACAAAACCCGTGCGTACCGTCGCTTTCTTTTCCCGAGCTTACGGACATTACGATGCCATTGAAAATAAGCGGCTCATACGACTGTAACTGTTCAAACGCCTGTATGGTAATGCTTACTTCCTTTCCCAGGAAAGCTTTGGTGGCCGATACAATACCGGGCCCCAGTTCCTGCAGCCAGTCGTAGCCTATTTTCAGCTCAAAATAATGATGTCCCTGTAACTGTTGTTCCAGGCGCAGTGAATGAAATTGTTTAAACTGTTTGTC
>NZ_DATMTE010000876.1:0-7699 GCF_035564935.1 Chitinophaga sp.
GTACAGCGCCTGGGCGCCCCGCTGGCTTTCGGGAAACTTTTTGATCAGCTCATTACACATCTCCCGGTATTTCTGGGGATTGTCCTTTTCAAAAGCATTGGCATAATAGAAAAAATAATCCGGGTTGTTTGGTTCTGCCGCGGATGCCTTCCCCATAAATTCCCGTGCCTTATCAAATTCACCCCAGCGCTCTGCATCAACAGATAATTCCTGCCATGCGTCCGCCAACTTGGGGTCCAGTTCTACGGCTTTCAGCAGGAAAGGCCGTGCTGCGGGATGCTCTCTGTTTGCATAAAATTTACCGTACCCGTACTGCACGGCTGCTACTGCAGGAAATTTCTTTGTCCATTGCTGGTATTGCTTTACAACCCCGGCACTGTCTTTCCACATCGCCTGGATATAAGCATCGTGTGCAGCAACGTTTTCCGGGTGTTTATTGATAACGCCAACCAGGCTGTCGCCTTTTTGTTTCGATTGGGCGCCTGCCATTGAGGGCAACCATAACAATGCTGCTGCAATGGTATATGCGCTTAAGTGATTGAAAGTGATTTTCATAATGCTGGTGTTTGACTGTATATAATTTTATGTAGATGATTACCAACCGGTATTTTGTTCGGGTACTTTCCCTGCAGGATATTTTTGCAGCTGCTCCTGCGGTATCGGGAAATAATACATTTTGTCTTCGAAGAACCGCTGTTCCAGTGGTACCGCAGTATATGTTCTGGCGCCGTTTACAATGCCTATCTGCATGGCTTTGATGGCAGTCCCTATCATCGTTTTGCCGGTACCCCATCTGCGGATATCATTGAAGCGCTGGCCTTCAAATGCGAGTTCCACAGTGCGCTCGCGCACATAATCATCCCAGGTGAGCTGGCCGGTTATTTCCGGCATATTCACCCGTTTGCGGAGGAGGTTTACATAAGTGCGCGCCTCACCGGGATTATTCAGTTTCAGCTGGCATTCTGCATAGTTAAGATACACTTCGCCCAGCCGCATCATGATGCAGTTTTGGTAATTAGTATTATTACCACCGAAGATGTAGTTAGGATTCATGAATTTGCGGAGCAGGTAACCGGTGATAGCTGTGCTGGAGGTACCGGGGTTCATAGCAGAGCCCAGTTTCAGATCCATTACGGTATTCATCCAGGTGGTACCATCGTAAATAATGCTGGCCTGCAGGCGTGGATCGCGGTTGGCATATGGATGCGCAGGATCGTATGAGGCCGACTGGTTCCAGGATTTACCATCTGTCATGAGGTATTGGTCTACCATATTCTGTGTAGGACAATCCCTCACACTGCCAAAGCCCGTGAAGTAAGTGGAGTTATTGTAGTCATCGAGCGCATGTACCTGTCCGCTCAAATCTCCCGCGTATTCTTTATTAAAAATAACCTCGCTGTTATCATCATTCTCAGGAAAAAACATAGCGCCATAATCCGGAAACAGGGAAAAACCGCCTTTGTCTATCACCTCTTTGGCAGCGGCAGCAGCGCCGCTGTAATCCTTGTAATTCAGCAGCAATCGTGCCTTCATGGCCAATGCTGCAAAACGGGT
This sequence comes from Chitinophaga sp., assembly GCF_035564935.1. Taxonomy (GTDB): domain Bacteria; phylum Bacteroidota; class Bacteroidia; order Chitinophagales; family Chitinophagaceae; genus Chitinophaga. The sequence continues at coordinate 1,555 of NZ_DATMTE010000876.1, forward strand.
AGCACGTCCTGTGGAAGCCGCAGGATAGCTTTCCGGCAAAATGGCGGCTGCATCATCCAGGTCTTTCACCATAAATTTTACACAGGCTTCATCGGTACCACGTCCTATCGATAATTCATCATCCAGTGAAAGAACTTTATCCACAACCGGGAAACGCCCGAAGGTAAAATAGAGGTCCATGTAATGCAACGCACGGAGAAACAGCATTTCGCCTTTGATCTGTTGTTTTCCTGCTGCACTGAAGGGCATATCATCCATATGCGATAACACCGTATTACAGTTGCGTACTGCAATATAGGTGTCGTTCCAGGTACTGGTGTAGATATTGGAAGAAGGAGAATACTGACCGGAGTTCACCAGGTTGGCCTGGAGGAACGACTTGGCGCATTTGGCTTCATCTGTAATATCACAGATCATCCAGTTGCCGGCGTCATCATAAACCGAATGTATCTTACTGTACGATTCCAGTACCACCCGGCTGACGAGGGCGCTGTCTTTCCATACGTTGCTGTCGCTGTAAAGGTTCAGAGGGCCTTTATTCAATGCCTCTTTATTACAGGCAAGGGTTCCCACCGTTACAGCAAGGGCTATATAGCTGATTAATTTTTTCATTTGAGAGCATTAGATGTTCAATAAATTCATTTTCACAGATCAGAACTGCAGCGTGGCGCCGGCTGCGAACGACTTCATCAGCGGGTCGCGTACCTGTCCTGCACTTTCGGGATCAAATGATTTAAAATGAGTGAAAGTGAAGAGATTATTTGCACTGATACTGATGCGTAAACTCTTTGCACCAATGTGCTGAAGTACAGTACCAGGCAGACTGTAAGCCAGTTCCATATTCTTCAGGCGGAGGTAGGCCGTATTGCGGGACCAGTAATCAGAGTTTTCTTCATTATTCTGGTTATTATACCACAAACGCGGATAGGAAGCATTGGTATGATCAGGCGTCCAGCGGTCCAGCTTATCTGCTGTAGCCGGCAGGTTGATATACGCATAGCCTTGTACATTGCCAGCCCCCTGCATCAGCACATTCAGCTCCAGGCTGCTGTATTTAACGCCCCAGCGGATGCCATACTGGATCTTGGGAAAAAATGCAGCGCCAAAAGCTACCTGGTCCCTGGCTGTAATAGCGCCGTCGCCGTCCACATCCTTGTACCGGATATCGCCGGGAGCGGTGCCGGGGTAAAGTGGTTTGGGGCCTTTGGCAATTTCATCTTCACTTTGGTATAAACCTTCAGAAATGTATCCTACCCCCTGGATGCCCACACTGTTATACAAATAACCGATGGACTTGCCCGTGATCTTTTGCCACTCCGGAATGCTCTGTGATTCCGGGTAGTAAACGATCTTGTTTTTACTGAAGGTAAAATTGGGGGAGATAAAATAAGAGAACTTCCCGAAATGCTGCGTATGGCTCAAAGTAACTTCCAGTCCTTTGGTATCCACAATACCACTGTTAATATCCGGCAGACCTATACCAATTACAGTAGGTACCTGCTGCGCCGGCGGCGCCAGGATATCTTTTGTTCTTTTCTGGAAATAATCCGCCTCCAGTGTGAACAGGTCCTGTTTATAATGCGCTTCCACGCCCACATTGGCGATCACCGCACGCTCCCAGGTAAATACGGGGTTAGGCAGTACATTAGGTGATAATGTTTGATAATACTGTGGTACAGCTCCTCCCAGTGAGTACCCGGGCGTAGCTCCCAAAGCATAGGTAGTGAGGAACTGGTACGGATCTACACGATCATTACCGAGCTGTCCCCAGGAAGCTCTCAGCTTCAGGAAATCAAGGTTGTTGGATACATTATCCATAAAATGTTCTTCTGATAATATCCACCCTGCGGAAAGCGATGGAAAAAATCCATACCGCTGATCAGGAGGAAAAATATCAGACCCATCATAGCGGAAGTTAAACTGGAAGAGGTAGCGCGATGCATAATTATAAGAAAAACGTCCTACCAGTCCCCGCCTGGCGTTCTGTGTACCATTACCGCCGTTAGTGACCCTTGTAGGATCACCCAGATCCAGTTGCGATAAACTGGAAGACACAAAGCCCGAACGTTGCGTATTGAAATTGTCGCCGGTGTTATTGGTTTGTGTAAACAGCAGCAAACCGGACAGGTCGTGTTTACCGAATGAACGGTCGTATTGCGCGCCCGCTTCCAGCGTAAGACTTTGTGTTTGCGCAAATGTTTCACGGAGATAAGGTTCCGTAGGATAAGGTGTGGCTTTGGTAAACTTCCCTGCTGCATCAACAGTGTACATGTCGTATGGTGTGGCAAACCGTTTGCCGAAGGAATACAATTTATCAAAAGAGCCGTTGCCTTTCAGCGACAGGCCTTTTATAAAGGGAACATCATACTGTATGTTCACTACCGAATTAAAGATATTGGTATTGGTGAGATTGTAACCGGATGCGCCTATCGACTGCTGGTAAGCATTGCCCCGCTGCTCCGGCACCATGGCGTACAATCCGTTGGTAAAGCGGTTGGCACGGATAGGCGGTGTGCCATACATATTCCTTACAACATACTCCGAACCATAAACAGACTCTCCATCCTGTTTGCTGAAGGAGCCGCTCAGGTTCATGGTCACCTTCAGGTCGCGCGTTACCTTTGCTTCCAGGTTGCTGCGCAGGTTATAGCGGCTGTAACCTTCCACTGGTACCAGTCCGCTGTTCTTTGAATAGCCCCCGGAAATAAAATAGCGGATGTTTTCACTTCCGCCTGCGGCCGAAAGATTATAATTGCTTTGCCACAAAGAAGTAGCCAGTACTTCATCGATCCAGTTCACGTTTGGATAACGGTCGGGATCGGAACCATCCTTGTATTTCTGCAGGGCTTCATCGCTGAAACCCATGCCTATACCAGGCTGGTACAACCCTTCATTTTTGAGTGCTTCATTGTATGTGGTAGCATAGTCAAAAGCATTCATCTGTTTATAGTATTGTGTAGGACGCTGGTTCACCACGTTGGCCGCAAAAGTGATACTGGGTTTGCCGATATTTCCTTTTTTAGTGGTTACGAGTATTACCCCGTTGGCGGCACGGGCGCCGTAAACGGAAATGGCCGAAGCATCTTTCAATACGGAGATCACGTCAATATCGTTGGCGTTGAGGTCATCCAGTCTTCTGTCGGGGATACCGTCAATTACCACCAATGGCGCCGAGTTATTGAAGGTGCTCAGCCCCCGCACAAACAGGGTGGAACCTGTGCCCGGCGCGCCGCCGGATTTCACAGCATATAATCCCGGCAACCGGCCTGCCAGCATGTCCGACACAGCTATGCTGGAGTGATTTTCTGTAAGTTCTTTTGATCTTACGGACGACATCGACTCCGTTTTGTTCCGTTCTGTAGTAGTGCCATAACCAACAATCACAGAGGCATTTAACTCTGTAAGCGCCGGTTTTAGCGCAATGGTCAGTGTTACCGGCGTGTTGCCTACTTTAATATTTCTTTCATAAGATCCGTAGCCAACGAAAGTAACCACGATCGTATAATTACCGGCGGCGAGGTTTTTAAAGCTAAAGGAGCCGTCTTCTTTTGTAATGGTGCCCCTGTTAAAGGGCCGCAAGCTTACCGTTGCTCCAGGTATAGGTTTGCCCTCATTATCCACTACCACACCGGTTACAGTGCCGGATGCCACCGCGATATCTATCAACGGTGTTACCGTAACTGTTTTTCTGCCGATCACCACCAGCTTATTATCTTCATCAATACGCCAGGAAAACGGTTGTCCCTGCATACTTTGCTCCAGCGCCTGCCGGAGCGTGGCTTTTTTCAACTGCACACTTACGGGCGTGGCTTCCCGCAGCAGCTGCGCGTCATAAAAGAAGTGGTAAGCGCTCTGTTTTTTAATACCTGACAGTACTTTTTCAAGTGAAGCCTCTTTCAATGATAATGTAATCTCCTGAGACACCCCCTTCGCGCTTACATGCAGGCATAGCACAACAATCAGGAAAAAATTCAATCTCATAATGAGCATCGTTTTTTTAAGGAGGGAACGGGCAAAGAAATGCCTATAGCAATTATTTAATTGCATACATTTGTAGTGTTTGGGTGAATTGATTAAACTTTCTTTAGTCGGATAGTTGTCGGTGAACCCGGATTAAACAGAAGTGTTGCAAGCACTTCTGTTTTCTTTTTTAAGACGTATTTTTTTTCATTGATGGTTGGTTGGTTTTTGGTTGATAATAAATCGCGGTTGGTTGATTGATCAGTCGATGATTTTAATTGTTCTTCCTGTTATTACATAATGAACATTACTGAATTTAAGTATTTCTAAAGCCTTCTCCAGGCTCACACTGCGGGGTATTTCACCCACAAAAGCCTGTTCTGTATTTTTGGTTTCAAATATTACATTCACATCATACCACCTGGCCAGTTGCCGCATTACCGTAACAATATTGGCTTTGTTAAAGGAAAAATACCCATTCTTCCAGGCCATTACAGTTTCAATGTCTGTATTCTTCAACAGCTGCCAGTGGCTGTTTCCCTGTTGTTGCACCTGTTCTCCCGGTTGCAACACGCCGGCATATCCTGCACCGGATACTTTTACCTTACCCGTGATCAGTGTAGTGGCAGTCATTGTTTCATCCGGGTAAGCATTGATGTTAAAATGAGTTCCCAACACCAATACTTCCTGTCCTTTTGATTTCACCCGGAAGGGCTGTCCGGGCCTGGCTGCTACCTCGAAGTATGCTTCGCCGGTGAGCTCTACCACCCGTTCCGCGCCATTAAATTCTACCGGGTATTTTAAAGAACTCGCAGCATTAAGCCATACCGTTGAGCCGTCCTGCAATACAATCCTGAATTGCCCGCCCCGTGGTGTGATCATTGTATTGTATTCCACCCCATTGCCGGCAACTGCAGCTCCCCGCCGGTACGCCAATACGCCATTATCTGTTTTTACTACCTGTGCATTCCCCTGCTGCCCTACCACGCCATTCTGCGCATCGGAGAGCACAATGGTTTTTCCGTTTGATAACTGCAGCATGGCCTTGTTAGTACCGGGAGCTATGTCTGCAGCTACTTCCGGAACATGGTGTGTTGCCCGGTTTTTGGGCTGCAACAGGAACCATGCACCCGATGCCGCCACTATGAACACTACCGCCGCTGCATATTGCCACCATTTCCGGTACAATACCTTCACAGGGGTATTGCCGGGCTTATCTGCCAACAATATATCCTGTAGTACAGGCTCCCAGTTTACAGGATTCACCTCTCCATCGCCGGGAATCTCTTCCGGCCATGCAGCCGCCGCGCTGTTAAACAGCTCCCGGTTAGCTTCGTCCTGAAAAAAAGCAGTCAGTTCCGTCTCTTCGGCTTTCGTTAATCCTTCCTCCCCACTTTTTTTCAATAAAAAAGTAATTCTCTGTTCCATAGTGGTTTTCAAAACGTAGTAAAATAATTACAGGTGCACGCCGGCAGGCAGCGTAATATTATAAAGAATGGAAAAAAGACCGGTGGTACTCATCGGGCTTTCATTTTTTTTAAAATAAAAATTAAGTAGTTTACTTTCAGCGAGTTAAGGAGAACAAAAATAGAAGCGGGATTATCTTTCCCGCCGCGGCAAGGTGTCCACGGATATAACTTAGCGCTGCACTAAGTGTATTTTTCACATAACTGGGAGAGCACTGGAGCCGGTCGGCAATTTCCTGTGTTTTCAATCCTTCTTCCCTGCTCAGCTGGTAGATCTTTTTACGCTGGGGTGGTAATTGCGCTACCGCCTCCCTGACCAGCTGCAGTGTTTCCTGCACCTGTAGCCGGTCTTCCCCATGGTTGGCAGCAGCAGTACCTTCTTCTTCACTGATACCGGTCACCTTGCGGAGCGCTGCCTGCTTATGGAACCAGGTAAAACATTCGTTGCTGGCAACCCGTCTGATCCAAGCCTGCGGTTCAAGCAGCCCCGGTAGCTTATCCCGGCTCAGCCAGATGCGGATAAAGGTTTCCTGCACAATCTCCTGGGTCCCTTCCGGCGATTTAACCATCCTTTGTATAAAAGAAGTAAGCCAGGGAAGAGCCCCATAAAAAAGTTCACGAAAAGCCGCTTCGTCTCCTTCCGATATGCTGATCAGTAATTCTTTTGCTATATGAAACTTGGCGCGGCGCAATATCTCCTGAGTTGGACCGGCAGCAAT
>NZ_DATMTE010000877.1:0-4887 GCF_035564935.1 Chitinophaga sp.
AACGAATTTGCCAAATACTTTGTATCCATGGGGTACTTAAGACAAAACGGTTTGTACAGGTATGAAGATCAGATTGAAGGATACAACATGCAGGCTATCACCAACAATGCCGGCAAGTTCACTATAAAGGCGCCCGATACCGGGACTACATTAGTGATCAGCTATGCCACTTATATCTCCCAGGAGATCCCTGTGCTCAATACTACCCGCTTTCCCATTGATGTGGTGCTGCAACTGAATGCAAAAAGTATAGAAGAAGTAGTAGTGGTAGGATATGGCACACAGAAACGAAAGTACCTTACAGGGTCTATCGCTTCTATTGGCCCCAGGGAATTAAGACAAAGCCCCGTTGCCAATATCAGTAACGCGCTGGCAGGCCGATTACCCGGCCTCATCACCGTACAGAACAGCGGAGAACCGGGCGCCGACGGATCCAATCTCTTCATCAGGGGATTAAGCACCACGGGCAACAACAGCCCGATTATCCTGGTAGATGGTATCCAGCGTTCCTTCAGTGATATTGATCCAAACGAAGTGTCAGACATCAGTATCCTGAAAGATGCAGGGTCCACCGCTATTTATGGTATCAATGGCGCGAACGGGGTAATACTGGTTACCACCAAAAGAGGCGCTACCTCCAAGCCCCGCATAAACGTGACGCTGCAAAACGGATGGCAAAGCCCCACCAGGTTACCGGAATATGCCGACTCTTATGACGGGCTTACCATGTACCGCGAGGGACTTATCAACGACGGCCTGCCGGTAGCCATACAGTACACGGATTCCGTATTGCAATATTACCGCAACAGGAGCAAGCCCGCTTACGAGTATATCTATCCCAACGTAAACTGGATGGATGCCATGCTGAAGCCTTACTCCCTGATGCAGCAAGGGAATATCAACGTTACAGGAGGTAACGAATTTGCCAAATACTTTGTATCCATGGGGTACTTAAGACAAAACGGTTTGTACAGGTATGAAGATCAGATTGAAGGATACAACATGCAGGCTATCACCAACAAATATAATTTCCGCTCCAATATTGATCTCCAGATTTCGAAAGATCTCAGCATGGAACTGGGACTGGGCGCTATTGTGCGCGACAGGAACTACCCGGGCGCCAATGCCAGTGATATTTTTAACGCCATTAAATCAGCGCCTGCCTGGTGGTACCCGGTTACCAATCCCGACGGCAGCCCCGCTGCATTTAATACCGTGCCGGCCTCTCCATATGTGCAGTTAACCCAATCAGGCTACCAACGGAACTTTGAAACGAACCTTCAGTCCACCGCAGGCTTTAAATGGGATATGCATTACTTCCTGAAAGGACTGAGCTCAAGAGTAAGGCTCTCATTCGACAACACCAGCTACCGCAATGTGAAACGGGGCCTTTCGAGGCGTACTTTCCTTTACAGGTTAATGCCCGGCGTAATAGCAGATACGGTTACCGACCTGGCAAAAAGCGGTACCTACCAGGTGATTGAGAACGGCGACGGCACCCTGGGCTATGATGTAAGTGCCAATGGCACCAGGCGCACAACGCTGGAAACCTACCTGAACTACGACAATACTTTTGGCAGGCATACCGTTCAGGCCATGCTGCTTTACACCCAATCCTCCTTTTTTGACGGCGTGGGCGGCGGCGTAGGCAATGCTATTCCGGGACTTCCGTATAAAAACCAGGGCGTGGTAGGAAGAGTGATGTATAACTATGATGACCGCTACACCGTACAATTTTCCGGCGCTTACAATGGTGCGGAAAACTTCCCGGGTGGTAAACGTTTCGGATTTTTTCCCGCCGTTTCAGCAGGTTGGGATATAGCAAAAGAACAATTTGTCCGCTCTGCACCCGGGTTATCATTTGTAGACCAGGTAAAGATAAGGGGCTCTTATGGTATCACCGGAACGTATGCTTTGCCGTCCGGAAGGTTCTCCTACCTGAGCCAGTGGAATCCTAATGATGGTGATGGTAATGCCAAGTACCAGTTTGGTGTGAACAGGGACGGTACCAGTTATAACGGCGCCTATGAACAACGGATCCCTAATCCCAATCTTACCTGGGAAAAGGGTTATAAAACAGATGTGGGCGTTGATGTGGGATTATGGAAAGGAGGCTTGAATATGACGGTAGAATATTTCAGGGAAAAACGTAAAGACATTCTTATTAACTCCGAACTGGTGCCGGCCACCGTGGGGTTGTTGAATCAACCTGCTTTAAATGCTGCCATTGTCAATAAACAGGGAATCGACCTGTCTGTTGAGCACCGGCATGAATTTAGAAAACAGGGTTATGCCGTTCGGGTTAACTATTCGTATGCAACAAACAGGATCGCCTATTATGCGCAACCAGACTATAAAGGCAGGGAATGGCAGGCCCGTGCCGGCAGCGAAGTGGGATCCATATACGGTTATACAGCCATCGGTTTCTTCAAAAGCAATGACGATATTGCGAAAAGCCCTTCCCAATCCGTGTTTGGGAACGTTCAACCCGGCGATATCAAGTACAAGGATATTAATGGAGATGGTATTATTAACTCCCTTGACGCCGGTTACCTGCCGGGAAAACGTAACCAGCCCACTTCTATTTTAGGGGTAAGTTTTTCTTACCACTACGCCGGCTTTGATGTGAGCGTATTATTCCAGGGCGCTTATGGCGGCTCCCTGTTAGTGAACGGATCCGGTATCTTTCCTTTCTCAAGATTTGCCGGTGTACTGGAAGAAGTTAAAGACAACCACTGGGTAGCTTCCAACCCGGATGGAGATTATAAATATCCGCGTTTGTCGTCGCAGGACAATACCAATAACCAGCAAAATTCCACGTTCTGGATCTACTCCAGCAATTACCTGCGCTTAAAAACAGTAGAAATAGGCTATAACATTCCCCGGTACTGGCTTAATAAGATAGGATTCAGCAATGCAAGGATCTTTGTAAACGGTATTAATCTCATTACCTGGGATAAATTGAAAATTTTTGATCCTGAGATATCGAATGGAGGTACCGGCACTTATCCGCAGCAACGGGTGATCAATGCAGGATTAACCTTCTCATTTTAATAAAATCAACACGATCAGACATCGGTTATCTGAATAAATTAAAATCAACAACAAATGATACGTAAAATATTATTCTACGGACTGTTACTTCTCTGGATAACCACCATATCCTGTAAGAAGTATCTGGATGTTGTTCCCAAGGAAATTGTTACAGAAAAAGATATTTACGATAATATAAATACGGCGGAACGGGCCTGGGCCAATATGTACACGTCGTTAAATACAAGTACCACGAACATCTACTATAACACTGTGTTGGGCGCCTGTACGGATGAATGCAAAAATCACTGGGAAAATGTGCCGGAGCAGAAGTTTAATGCCGGTGCATGGGGGCCTACAGATAACTCGCTCGACAATTGGGGATGGGCTTACCAGTTCATAAGGAGAGCAAATATCTTCCTGAAAAATATCGATAAAACCCCCATTCCGCAAGACAGGGCAGATTATTACAGCACGCGGATCCCGCAGTATAAAGCAGAAGTACGTTTTCTGCGGGCTAAACTATATTTTGAGCTGCTCCGGTCTTATGGCGCTATTCCGCTGTTGGGCGACGATGTTACAGATGTAAGCGAGAGCATTCCTGATGCATTGAATACCAGGAGGCCGGTAGATGAAGTGGTGAATTATATAGTAACAGAACTGGACCAGGTAGCGCCGGTGTTGCCCATCGATTATTTAGATAACCCCGGGGAAACCGGGCGCATAACCCGCGGCGCAGCCATGTCGTTAAAGGCTATTGCATTGGTATACGCAGCCAGCCCGTTATTTAACGGGAATACCATGTACGCAGGGGTAAAAAATACAGACGGCGCATCGCTTTTTCCGCAAACTTATGATAAGGAGAAATGGAAAAAGGCAGCCGACGCAGCAAAAGCGGTATTGGATATGAATGTATATGCGCTGAACAATCCTAATCCGTCGAACCCAATAGACAATTACGCCCGCCTGTTTTACTCCCGTGAGTATACGGAAACTATTTTACCGTATTTAATGGGCTCTACCAGGGACCTGGATCAAACAATGCAGCCGAATGGCCAGGATGCACAGTCGGCCGGCGGAAATGGTAAATTCAGCGTATTCCAGGAAATGGTAGATGCGTACGAAATGAATAACGGGCTGCCAATTACCGATGCCCGTTCAGGTTATACCAAAGATGGTTTCTGGGATGGGCCACTGTGGGACGGGAAAGCATACCGGCAGGCAAAAGGCGTTTCCAACATGTACAAAAACAGGGATCCCCGTTTCTATGCCAGCATCAATTTTCAATATACCTTCTGGGATTCCACTAACCACAGGCGCCCGTTAAAATACGCCTACTTTGGAAACAATGGCGGGGCATCCGATGGATGGCCCAAATCAGGTACCAACTGCGAAACCGGGTATAACTGGAGAAAATGGTGCGATCCGGGTGTAAACGTGAGGGGAGGAGGAAATGGCAACAGGAATTTCCCCGTAATACGACTGGCCGAAATTTATCTTATTTATGCCGAAGCAATGAATGAATACCTGGATGCCCCTGGTCAGGAGGTGTACGATGCTATCAATAAAGTAAGGGCCCGCGTATCGATGCCGGCATTACCGGTGAGCGGCACAAATGATAATACGAAAGCAGGAATGCGGAAACGGATTCAAAATGAATGGCGCGTGGAGTTTGCTTTTGAAGGAAAACGCTTTTGGGATGTACGCCGCTGGCTGATTGCTGAAAATGTAGATAACGGGGATGTGCATGGTATGAATGCCCGGCCCTCTTCAGGCGAACTACAGGCTACCGGGTTTGATCCGGGCAGCGAACAAGCGGGCCTCGCCGTATTTTACAAGCTCACTACTATACAA
>NZ_DATMTE010000878.1:0-2047 GCF_035564935.1 Chitinophaga sp.
GCATCATATACCGAAATACTTAATAATGATTTTTCTTCTGTAGTATTCGTTCTGAAAACATTTGTAGACTGCGAAGCTTTGTTGCTTTCTTCAAAAGTAACTGCACCGGCTACACCTAATATTGTATTTTTTACAAAAAATGCCTGTCCTGGCTGTATGTATTGGTTAACTGCTGATTCAGGTAGGTTATTGCTTCCAACAGTCTGGCTGTAGGCTACATAACGCCCTCTTTGTGTCGCAGTACCCATATTTGGGTCCCATGCATAATATACATCTTCTACACCTGATTTGGTTACAGAATGCCAGTCTACAGGACTCACATATGGATTTCCAATCAGGCTGTAACCGTTAGTTGTAGCGTTTTGAGTTGCATTGATGGCCGGAGTAGTCGCAGCATCAAAAACAACCTGACCTGTTTTCAGGGTTCCTTTTGCAGTTAAGGTTACGGCAGCATTCATATCAGCGGCAGAAGATTGCCCTAAGTCAACATTCCTGTCACCACGAATCAGGATTCTATAGCCGTTTCCTGCCACTAAATTGGTAGCGTCAGTATTTGCGATTGCGCTCCATCCACTGCCGGAAGCAGTATTGTTGTTATAAACATACATCGATGGATTTCCTGTCAGTGTAGTGTCAAATCCGTTTGTGCCTGAATCAGAACCGGTAATATGGGTTCCGGTTTGCCAGTTATTGCTGATAAAATTAGTTGTGGTAACTCCCGGAGTTAAAAATCGGAAAGCACGTTTTCCTTGTGGGATATAGCGTTCAACGGTAACTTCTCCGGTAATAGATCCGGTTACGGCAGCGATTCTGGCAGAACCTGAAGCGGTTGATTTTAATATCAGATTGCCATTAGCGGCCAAATTACCTGACACTACGTCAAGAACTCCCGTCAGGTTAGTCGTGCCGGCTAAGGTTAGTCCGGCAGCATTATTAAGGATTAATTTCTGTATCGTATTGTTTGTGAAAAAATTAGCCGGAAGTGTTTGTACTGTAGTACCGGAGAAAGTAATGTCGCCTGCAGCAGCATCGATGGTTCCGCCGGTTTTAGACAATGTTTCTTTTACTTCCAATCCGTTAGCACCAACGATTACTGTACCAGAAGTAATGTTAAGGTTTTTCGCTGTAATTGGGCCTTGTGGTGCAGCAGCGTTTGTATCATAATTTCCACTGATAACGGCATCAAGAGCAGCAGTCGGATTTCCGTTGCTCCATGCAGAACCGTTCCATGTAGTAGAAGTAATAACTCCTGTACCGGAAACAGAGATATTTTGGTTAGATGCTCCTGAAGTACTTACTGTAACAGAACCGGATTTAAGTCCGGTACTCTGAGGTGAGAAACGCACATAAAGCGGTCTGCTGCTTACAGTGCCGGATGTAGGAGTAAAGCTTACCGAACCTGACCATGTTGAATTATTTGTACTTACCTGGAAATTTACAGGAGCCGTGGCTGTAATATTACCGGTAAGATTAGTTCCTGAAACTGTAACCGAAGAACTGTTGGAAGAAGAACCTACATTGACATTACCAAAGCTGGTAATAGATGTTGAGCTAACGGTAAATGCAGGAACAACCGGTGCGGCTGTAACAATAACATCGTCCATATCACAGTTACCGCTGGCTTTGGTATAAGTCCATCGGATGTAACGTGTAGAAGAAAGCAAAGGCAAATCAATATCAGAACATTGTGCATTGGTAATTGATGTTGCGCCGTTAGCCGTACCATACCTTCCTAATTCCGTATAATCACTACCATCTGCAGATTGTTCAACTAACAGATAGGATTGTCCGGACATTCCTTGATTTTTTAAGGTCATCGATAAGGTCTGTGGTGCAGCATTAATAAAAAGTATCCTGTTGTCACCTGTTCCGTCAAAAGTCGTTGCACTGTTATTGGAACAGGCAGAGCTTGTAGTTCTGTGCGCGCATCCGTTGTTTGTCCATCCTTGTGGCTCAGTTCCCCAGGAAGTTCTGTTTACTGGCAAAGTGGCCTGCCCCCATGCAGTGCCGAAAAATAACCCAAGTACCGCTAGTCCCAGTGACTTGA
>NZ_DATMTE010000879.1:0-3933 GCF_035564935.1 Chitinophaga sp.
GGTAGGTATTTTCCCATATATATTTGTTACCCATTTATATGCCTGATCCCCGGTAGGATCACTCTCATCGAAGATATAATCTATAGTAAGCAACTCAAGAGGTTTGTCTTCAAATGCTTTTTTACAGGATGATACTGTAAAGATGACTGCAACAAAAACAAAACAAATCCAGCCATAATTCTTTTTCATACAGCAATACATTGTCGGTTAAAATTTAATATTGATACCGAAATTGAAAATCTTCATAATGGGATAAACAGCTCCCCATGCCTCCGGATCCAAATCTTTCCTCATATCATAAATTTCCGCCCAGGTGAGCAGGTTCAATCCATTGGCAAACAGGCGCACTGAGGGAAGACCAATTTTGCGGGATAATTTTTCAGGGAAAGTATAGCCTATCTCCACGTTTTTGAGGCGCACAAAATCATTGTCCTTCAACCAAAAAGTAGAGATCTGGGTATTATTCGTGTTGTTACCCAACCACAACCTCGGTTGTTTTGCCGTTTCAGCGGTTGCCGCTGTAAACCGGCCCAGGTTATATTCATAAGCATTATTTTGTCCGCTGTTTCCAAAGCCATTCATGAAATCGCCGCTGAAATAACCCTGGCGATTTAATGTGCCCTGGAGGAGTACTGAAAAATCAAGACCTTTAAAACTAAAGCCAGTATAAAGACCATAATATATTGTAGGTTTTGCACTGCCAATTGGACCCTGGTCGTCAATTGTGATCTGGCCATCACCGCTGCGGTCAAGGTACCGTATGTCGCCGGGCCGCAGGGAAGACTTGGGAGATGAAGGCATAACCGCTGTCGAAGGATCATTGATTTCATCATAGGATTTAAACAGGCCAATTGCGGTATAACCATACTGCTGCCCTACCGGTTTTCCCGTCGTAACCTGGTAATCGTAGTTTTTAGGCAATTCTGCATTGTAAACCACCTTTGACTGAACAAGCGAGAAGTTACCGGAAACAAAATAGTTAAACGCTTTTACGCGCTGTTGCCAGGTCACGGAAATGTCTGTACCACGATAGTTAAACCGCTGGTAGTTCTGAAGCGGATAGCCAGCCCCAAAAACAGTGGTTGTCAGGTTAGGGGCAGCAACAAGATCATAGAACTTATTGAAGAAATAGTCTGCAGTTATTGTCAATTTGTTATTCCAGAGACCAAGATCAATTCCCGCATCAAACTTTTTGGCTTTTTCAGGATCAAGGCCTGTATTGGCAATAGCGTTTTCTCCTGAGCCCCTTTCAAGTGAAGAGCCAGAGCCAAACCAGTAACCATTGGCACTGAAATAGGTTTGTATATACGAAAAGTACCCGGCATTTACCTGGCCGGTCAATCCATAATTAGCTCTTAATTTCAGGTTGCTGATGAAAGGCAGGTTACGGCTGATAAATGCTTCCTTATGCAGGTTCCAGCCAAGCCCCCCGGCCCAGTATGTTGCCCAGCGTTTTGATGGCGCCAGCCAGTTGTATCCCCCATAGCTAACAGCGCCTTCAGCTATATATTTTTCATCAAAACAATAATTCAGCTTACCCGAATAAGCAGTGTAATTTTCCGGCAGGTTCGTGGTATTGAATGCCAGCCTGCTTTGCTGGTTCGCAACTGTCAATACGGAAATAGCGTGCTTTTTAAAGGTTCTGTCATAAGCAAGCGAGCCTTCCAGGTAAACAATCCGGTATCTCTCATTTGCGCCTCCCCCGGTTACTTGTTCAGTTGTTGACCCATACTTTGTGTAAGCTCCATCCAGGTATTGGTATACTTCAAAATTTTTGTCGCGTTTGGTTGTAAAATAGGTAGTATTGTTATTGGACGCTTTAGCTTTCAGGACAAGGCCTTTTGTAAGCACATCCAGTTTCTGGGTAACCTCCAGGTCAACTGCAATATCTCTCACATCCTGGAACTGATATCCCCTGGCAACGGCCTGGCCCCAGATATTGGCGTTACCCTGGTATTTGTCGCTGCCACCCAAAGTCCCATCAGGATTGAAAACCGGATAAGCAAGTTGCGGCGTATTTAATAACGAGGAAAAGATACCTGAAGCTCCGCCACCAGGTTGATTGTAACGCTGAAAACGGCCGAAAAGGTTCAATTGCACAAAAGTTACAGGCGTTACATCAACTCCCACATTCGAACGCAAAGCATACCGGTTTAATTGGGAGTTTGTATTGTATTTATTTTCACTGCTGGTTCTGAAAATTCCTTTTTCTCTCATATTATCCAGGTCAACAAAATACCTGAATCCTTTTCCACTACCTTGTAAATTAAGATTGTAACGTGCTACATCAGCTCTTTTACCCAGCAGGGTGTTGTACCAGTCTACATCAGGATAGGTATAGGGATCTGTTTGATTTTTATATGCATCAATCTGAACCTGGGTATATTGGGGAATAACCGGTGTTGCGCCGGCATCATTTTGCTTAGCCTCGTTATACAGGGTGGCATACTGCCAGGCAGATAAAGGTTTGGGCAGGGCGGTAGGTGTTTCAAAACCTGATTGGGCGGTAAATGAAATACGGGGCTTGCCTATATCTCCTTTTTTTGTTCTTACGGAAATGATTCCGTAGGAGGAACGCTGACCAAACATGACTGTTGAAAGCGCATCTTTTAATACAGTGACAGATTCAATCTGTTCCGGGTCGATGGATTGGTATCCCCTTTCAACGCCATCGATCAAAACGATTTGCGCTCTGGCACCACGGATATTAAAGCCCATCCCGTTTCCATCAAGACCGGGGCCACCGCTGCTAAAAAAGATATTCAGTCCGGGCAGGCGGCCAGGCAAAGCCTGCAGGAACTGGGGACTAGGCGTTGTGACTAACTGATTGGTGTAAACTGTTGCAACCGACTGTAGTAGCCTGCCTTTTGATTGTTCGCCATAAAGAATTGGAACAGTTGCAGCGGTTTTTGAGATCTCAATTACAGAATCCGGCTTTGGACCATGTACTCTTGTATCGGCCACCTGTGCCTTAGCAGAAGACCATAGCAGCAGGATAGCAGTCGGGAACGCCAGGCAAACCTTACCGTACAATTGCCTCCAAATACCGGAAGGCAGCAGAACGTCTGCGGTAATATTTTTTTTCATAGTGGAAGTTTATAAAGACAAAAGATTTCTATTAGGGCAAAACCGCTTTTTGCCCTATTACTTATTATTGAAATTTTGATTGATTATTTAACCGATTAACTGTGTTTCATCGTCGATGGTACTGCGTGAACAATTTCCTTTTTCACCTTGGGAAAAGAAGAATTTCTTACAATTAACTTAACCGGTAATATTACCGTTCTTCGCTTTTTACTTTCCCTTTCATCTGATAAAGCGTTGAGCAGTTGCTGTACTACTTCTTGCGCGATTTCTTCTATTGGTTGAGCCACGGCCGTGATCGAAGGAGAAAATAAATTAAAGTGCGTATTGTCGTCGAAACCTATTACCGCAATATCATCCGGTATTGCTAATCCTAAATCCCTGATCGCCATTAGTCCGTTTATAGCTAAATAATTAGTCGCAAAAATGATCGCATCAACTTTATCATGTTTTTCCATAAACTCCTGCACTAATTTTTCCGCGTGCCTCCCCTGATGACTTAATTCATATGGAAGTTTTGCTACGATTGGATTGTACCCGCTATCTTCAACAGCCTTGGTATAGCCTTGCAGGCGGGCGCACATCTGCGTTTGCTCCGAGTTCAGCGTTATGAAGGCAATGTTGGTATAACCATTTTCCCGCAGATGTTTTACGGCTTCGTATGAGCCGGAATAATTATCGATGATTACTGTACTGGTATTAAGAGAAGGCAGGTAACGGTCGAAAAGGATCACCGGCACATTGTCATCCATGAGCGCCTTTATTTCATCTTCTACACCGGTAGGTGGCGCCATAATATATCCATCTACCTGTCGCTCCCTGAATGCTTTTATCAGTGTTTTTGTCTTC
>NZ_DATMTE010000880.1:0-25528 GCF_035564935.1 Chitinophaga sp.
ACCAGGAAGTTTCAAGAAGATTCGGTATAGGAGGACCTTATACCTATAATATCGAATATTTTTTAAACAGGTATCCAGGTGAGCATCCGTTGGATTTTCCCTCACCGTCATTTTCAGATGTAGAGTGGGTGTTAAGTGGAAGTACATTTGACGCCTATAAAAATACAGGTAATGATAGTGACCAAAGAAAGTACGGTGTATTGGCCATTCGTGCCGGTGTATATGACCGGCATGCTGCAACGGTAGGACAATTATATAATTTCGGTGCCAGGGCAGGAACTGCCACTAAGCCGGTAGCACTGTTCACCCAGGGTGCATTGCTTACTACTCCCGTAAATGGCGCATGGGAGTTTAACGGCACTGCGCTTTACTTTACAATAGGAGGAGTGCGTAAGCAGGTGCAACTGGCGGCTGCAGGCGGGCAGTCACTCGCTGTAACAAACGAATCTGCACAAACAACACAAACAGATCCAACAATAAGTATCTTAATGGAGGAAATAGCAGCCTTGAAAGAACGTGTTAACCAACTGGAAAGTAAGTTAAAAGAAAAGTAGGCTATCGAATCCATAAAGACAGATGACAGGGAGAGGCTACAGCCTCTCCGCATCATTTCTCCGCTACCACCTTAAAATCCTCAAACACCACATCAAACGGCAGCTTCCCTGGTGCAGCCGCTACCGGTCCTATTTGCACCTTTCCGCCGGGAGGAAAATACGCCAGCCGCAGCATATCAAATTTCTTATTATCAAAAGAGTATTCAATCTGCACATAATCTCCTTTACGCAGTAATTTCAGCCACATGCTTTTGGGGCTGTCATGACGCGGTACTACCGACCAGTCGGATACTTCACGTGTTACTACGGCGCTTACATTCTGCACGCCGTCTACATATTCAATCCCTGTTTTAATCCAGTTTTTGGCATCCTTGCGGATCATCAGCCCGGCCTGGTGGAACAGTTCTTTATATTGACCGGAAATTTTCACGGTGGCGGTAAAATCACCCTCCTGCTCCTGGTAATAAAAAGGACCGTTATCACGGATGAAGCCATAGTGCGTTACCTGCCAGTAATCGGTACCCGGGTCAACGGTCACATTGATCCGGTTATGATTTGCCGACCATTTCTGAGGAGTGTTATACCATTGCATTGTTTGTGCTTTTAATCCCATACTTACCGCTATGAAAGCGGATAATGCTACAATTTTTTTCATGTTGTTTCCGTAAAAATTTTATGTAAGATGATAAATATTCTCCGGAATGAATAATTCCCTGGATTTATTAACTTTAAGAACCCTCACTAACCTGTTATGACTATGCGCGAAGAAAACCCACACATCAGCAAAAGTAAATCCGTTGCCCTTATAGTAGCCCACCCGGATGACGAAACCTTATGGGCGGGAGGTACCATCCTGTTTCATCCCCAGTGGAACTGGACCATTATCAGCCTGTGCCGCGCCGCCGATGCAGACAGAGCCCCTAAATTTTTTAAGGCATTACAATTGTACGGGGCACAGGGAGTAATGGGCGATATGGATGATGGTCCTGAACAAACGCCGCTTCCGGATGAAGTAGTGGAAAACCAGGTGCTTGCTTTGCTGCCGCTGCAGCATTACGACCTGGTCATTACCCATCACCCGCAGGGGGAATATACCCGTCATCTCCGCCATGAAGAAGTAAGCGCCGCCGTTATCCGGTTGTGGCAACAGGGGCGTATCAGCGCTGATGAGCTTTGGGTGTTTGCTTATGAAGATGGGCTAAAGTCCTATTTCCCGGAGGCAGTACCTGAAGCTACCATCTATCATGTGCTGGATAAAGATATCTGGCAACGGAAATATGAAGTGATCACGGAAACGTACGGATTTAAGACGGATAGCTGGGAAGCTGCTACCACACCGCAGGCGGAATCTTTCTGGTGTTTTAATAATAGCGGGGAAGCCCTTCAGTGGCTCAATAATTTACCGGTTGAACTATGAGAGTGCTTTTATTATTTGATTATCCGCCGGCTCCCGGAGGGCTGGCCACACAGGGAAATTTATTGTACCAGGGTTTGCTGGAAACCGGCGTAAATGCCCTTGCGGTACACTACGATTCACCATTGGAAAAAGAATGGTACTACAATTGGTTTAAGCCGGATGTAGTAGTAGGTGTTGGTTACTGGGGATATTGCCCCCAGCTGGTGCTGCACCCTCAACGGTTTGGCGTGCAGCCGGTTCCATGGCTGGTGGCCGATGGATATATCGCCAACTACCAGGATGTGTTAAACCAGCTGCCGCTGATCCTGGTTACCTCGCAATGGGTGAAGGAAATGTACATGCGGGATGGTATCAACGGTAATAAAATTGAAGTTCTGCCCGTAGGCTGTAATACCAACAGGTTTATTCCAATGTCCCAACAACATCCGAGGGTGAAAGCCATCCGTGAATCTATGGGCGTAGCGCCGGATGAACTGATGCTCCTTACTATAGGCGGCGACGCCTGCTCGAAAGGCGCCAGGGAAGTGATGCAGGCATTGTCGCAGTTAAGCGGGGAAGTACCGGACAACTGGAAGTATATCTGCAAAGTATGGCCGCAGGAACGCAGCAATAAACAGAATAAAGCCGACCTGGAGCTGGCGGAAGAACTAGGATTGGGCAACAGGGTCAACTATGTGACCAGTATCGTATCAAGGGAACAGATGCCTTACCTCATTAACGCCTGTGATATTTACGTGGCGCCATCGCGGCTGGAAGGCTTCGGGATGCCACAGGTAGAAGCCGGCGCCTGCGAAAAACCGGTGATCGGTATAAGGGCCATGGGAATGCTGGATACGCTGGTACATGGTGAAACCGCTTTGCTGGCCGGCGTAGCGGAGGAAATTGTAACCAGTGAAGTAATGGTAGGTAAAGAATCCGGTTTTGATACCAGCCGGAAAGTAGTATTTCCCACACCCCGTACAGTAGATTACCGGGCAGATATAAATGATATCAGGCAACACCTGCAGCGGCTAATGACAGATGCCGCCTACAGGGAACAGTTAGGCAAAGCAGCGCGTAAAAGAGTAGTAGCAAATTTTGATTACCGGGTAATAGCAAGGCAGTTCATTCAACTGATGCATGAAAAACTTAATATCCGTTAAACATGGAAGCTTCCTCCTGGTCAACTATCAATGCAGCCAGGGATGCCGCACTAAAGGCATTGCTGCATAATGTGAACGGCCCTTTTCATGGCCTTCCCCGCACCGCCGGGTGGGGATATCCTGAACCATATACAAGAGACCTGTTGCTGTCTTTTTTTGGTATAGGCGTTACCGGTAACCAGGTGCTGATCAACAGTATCAGGAAGGTGCTGGAAACGCTGGCAAAAAACCAAACGCCACACGGGCATATTCCCTCTCTTGTGCATGATAAACAGGACCTCGGCGCCAGCGACTGCACCCCGCTCTTCCTGCTGGTAGCCGGTATGTACCGGAAACTGTCGGGAGAAGAAGAATTTCTTGAAGAAGCGGTGAACAGATCGCTGCAGTGGATGGAGTACCAAAGTCCTTCAGACCGCTACCTGGTGGCGCAGCAACCTACCAGCGACTGGCGCGATGAGCAGTGGGTACTGGGCTACGGCCTGTTTGTGAATACGCTTGTGTACAGCTATCTCCGTATCCTGGGGCATCATGAACGCGCGGAAAAGGTAAGACAAGCCATGGGAAGATTTACCATCACAGGAGGAGTACAACACCGGCATGTACATGAAGGACTGGTGGTGAAACATAAGCCCTATTACGCCATGTGGTCCTATAAAGTGCTGAGCAGTGAAAGGTTTGATCTGCTGGGCAACAGCCTGGCCATACTTTCCGGTATTGCAGCGCCCACGCGGGCGGCAGAAATGGTGACATGGATCGAAGAGGAATGCGCTGAGCTGGCAAAGAACGGGCAGCTGGGCGTGAAACTGCCTCCTAATTTCTTCCCCTATACGAAACCGGGCGACAACGACTGGCATGAACGCTATGCTTTTTTTAATCTCCCGGGAGAATATCATAACGGCGGTATCTGGCCGTTTATCTGCGGCTTTTATGTGGCCGCGCTCGTGGCGGCAAAAAAATACCGGCTGGCAGAAGAAAAACTATTGGAGCTTACCAGGATCATCACCATTTCCAACAGCGGTAAATTAGATTATGGATTCAATGAATGGCTGAAAGCACAGGACGGAACTGCAAAAGGGCAGGAGTGGCAAACCTGGAGCGCCGCATTGTACCTGTACGCCGCAAAATGCGTGGAGGAAAAACGTACCCCCTTCTTTGATGAAATGAGAATGCGCCAGCCGGTTGCATGATAAGTTGAAGAAAGATTAGTCAGCCCGGTTAGTGAATTGATGTAACTTCGCACCCAATATCCCTGTGTAAAAACTTATGAAGATGAACATTTACAGATCCCTTATCCTGGTAGCAGTTTTTGCCACCACCCTCACCGCCTGCGGAAGCCTTGAAATGGCCGGGCCGGATACCGTTACACCCGTAACCCCGCCTCCCACCACACCGCCCGTAACAGGCAATAATAAAATTGAAGGCAACTGGAATTTTGCAGGTGCTACCATGACCGGTACCAGCACCGTGTCTGCAGGCAATACCAAAGCCATTTCCTATAACAACTATACAACGTTCAACAATAAGGGCATATGCGTGATTGACGGCAGTTCATTCAGGTTCACTGATCTCAGTTATTCTATCGATACGGTGCTCAGAACCGTGATGTATATGGATGGTCAGCTGATAACAGATATGGATATTCCTTTCCAGGTAACCATGGCGCCATACAGTGCAGCAAGTCCCTATAAACTGGTTGGCGCTGATTCTATTTATTTCAGCAATGGTGTTATTGAAAGTCCTTCTGCTACCGGTGGCACTATGCAAATGGTTGATGCAGGAGGAAAGATATCCTGGAGGGAAGATACCCTGGTGGTGACGCTGAAAATAAACCAGGTGGTGGAGTCGGCACTGGTAGCCGTTTCTCAGGAACTGAAGTTTGCAAAGCAGAAATAGCCTGATCAGCGGTCACCCTGCAACAGCAGGGGTAACCGCTGATGCTCTTTATTTTTTATGGGCATCCGCCGCCTGCCAGATGGCTTTGATGGTGGCTTCATCGTTCATCCCGTCCGGGCATTGGGCGGAACGGGTATTGGCCCGGTATTTTAATCTTCCTTTTTTCCTGCCTAGTGTAACCACTCTTGTTACCGGCATCTGCAAATGACCATTGGTGTCGTGATCCGTTATCCATTGATGGGCGTATTGCAGCCAGTTGTGGCGGTATTGCTCCGGTTGCTGGTAAAACCAGCTGATCTCATCAAAACCCCAGGGATAAATAGTGGTGGTATCCGGCACACCGGGGTGGTTGCTAATACCAAAATTATCCAACTCCACCAGGTAAGGCATCGACGCGGCTTTCCAGCCACTGGGTGAAATACCGCCTTTGCTTCTCCCGAAAAGCGCATCCGTAAAACCAACGGCTAAAATACCTTCCTGTGGCCGTTCCGGCACGGATTTGATCCGCAGCGGGAAGGAATTGAAATCCAGTAAGCTTTTACCATTGGCCACCATACCGCCCGATGGCGTATGGGCGTCCAGCAATACCCAGTGGTGGCGGGTATGTGTTTTTGCATAGGCCCGTATTTTTTCCAGGAAAGCGGCCCATTCGGTAAGCTGAGGATCTTCCATCCCTATCAGGGCAATCTGCCCGAGATGGAGGGCTTCGCATCCTACGGCCATATAAGTGCCGGCCAGGAACATAAACCAGAGGCGGGTTTCCACGCGTGTAATATCGGGCACGCTGTTGCCTTTGCTCCAGTGATCCACCAGTTTGCCTTTAGTGTTCAGCATATCGGCATAACGGAAATGCCGGTCCTCCGCAGGTAATCCCAGCGCCTGGAAGGCCCATGCGGGGATAGGAATGGTATTTACCTGTTCGCTGATCTGTTCAAAAAGGGCGGCCTGGAAAATGACGTCTGGATCATTTTTCTGAACCTCCTTTACAAGCCGTTTGGCATTGTCGAGATAATCTTTGTTGTTCAGTACCGCTTCTCCTCCCCAGCGGTAAATGGCGCGGCCTATGAACTTCGCGCCGGTATTACTGATCAGGCGGATATCGTCTTCCTTATTGGGATAAGGCGCATCGGAGGCGTAAGGATCTACTGCCAGAAATTCGGTCATGGTAACTGCATGATCCAGGTAATGTTCCAGCACGGGCCGGGAAATGCCTTTCTCATTGAAAGAGTAAGATTGTGCGCAGGAGGTAACGGCCCACAAACTGATACCTGCGGTCAGCCATGCTGCCGCCGGACGCTGAGTGAATAGTGACATGTCGTGGAATAAATTTTCCGGACAAGATACTTTTTTTTGCCTGCCGGAGGTAACATTTTTGGTGGAGTGGCGCAATTGTTTTTATATTGAGGCTGTTAAACGAGCCTGCCAACATATGAGATCACTGCCGGAAACTTTTCCTGTTTTGTTTACACCCCGTCTTCACCTGGTTGAAATTGAGCATTTGCATCAGCCGGACCTGTTTTACCTGCTCACAGATAAACGCGTTACCCGCTACTATCATGTTATTCCATTGAACGAGGTGGCAGATGTTCGTCCTGTGATCGATCTTTTTAAAAAACGTTTTAATGATAAGGAGGGTATCCGCTGGGGCATTGCCCTGGAAAATAAAACGGAGCTGATCGGGTTTATCGGTTTTAATAATTATGAAACCGCGGATACCGTGCCGTTGGTATTTGCACTGGTACAGGAATATTGGGGGAAAGGTTATATGGCGGAAGCGATTGAGTCGGTAGTGCAGTATATTTTCTCCGCACTGGAAGTAAAACAGGTGGTAGCGGATGTATTGCCGGGTAATGCAGCTTCCGAAAGCGTGCTGGAAAAAACGGGATTCAGCCATGAAGGGCTGGTGACCGGTGGCATGGTGTGGAATAATAAAAGTTATGATGTGAACCGGTATGTCCGGAAGGCCAACCTGTAAGTACCCCTACCTTTCAGGGCATAACAATGCCGCTTCCTGTAAAAAGGAACAGCAGGGATACTTACAGGAATTACAGATGCAGGATTAAGCTTTTTTAGCGGCGGCTTTCTTGGGAGCAGCTTTCTTTGGCGTCACTTTTTTGCCGGCGGCTTTGGGAGTGTTGGCTTTGGGTGCAGTTGCTTTTTTTGCAGCGGCTTTTTTCTTTGGTTTTGCGGGATCTTTTTGTTTATCTGTTAATCCTGCTGTCATCGCTTTGGCGGCTTTTTTTACATTCCTGAGAAATTTCTTTTCTCCCAGTTTCTCTTTTAAGTCGCTCAGCGCGTTCAATACGGCGGCTACTTTTGCACCGGCTTCTTTTTTGAGATGCTTGCCGGTTGGTTTACTCGAATCAGTCATGGAGCATTATATTATTTAGGAAAATGTTTATATTCAAAATTAACAATTAAATAATATTGGCAATGTTAAGTTTTATAAACCCATGATTCATAAACAATATTCTGAGCTTAATGAAACTGTTTTCAGCTATAAATTTGCTATATTGAGATAGGCTGCCTTCCTTGTGTCGGAGCTTGTTATTGTTTTAACCATTGGGGTATGGGTTCCAGAGATGTCATTATTATAGGAGGAGGCCTGTCGGGCCTCACCAGTGCTATTCATTTATCGAAAGCAGGATTACAGGTAACCGTAATCGAGAAAAGCAAATATCCTTCACACAAAGTATGCGGGGAATATGTTTCCAATGAAGTATTACCATATCTGCAATCGCTGGATGCAGATCCTTCGGTATTAGAGCCGTCCCGGATTAGCCGGTTAATCATTTCAGATCATTATGGAAAAACGCTGGAAACCCCGCTGCCATTGGGCGGTTTTGGGGTAAGCCGTTATGCCTTCGACCAGTTCCTGATGCAAAAGATGATTGCAAATGGTGTGGAGTTAATTGAAGATACGGTGACCAACGTGTTTTTTGAAAACGACCGTTTTTTCATTGATACCAACAGCTACGGCGTTTTTTCCGCACCGGTGGTGCTGGGCGCTTACGGCAAAAGAGCGGCGCTCGACGGGAAACTTTCCCGTCCTTTTTTCAATGAAAAGTCGCCCTGGCTGGCGGTGAAATCGCATTACAGCGGCAGCTTCCCCGCCGATATGGTGGGCCTCCATAATTTCGACGGGGGATATTGCGGCGTATCAAAAGTAGAAAACGATATCCTGAACATCTGCTACCTGGTAAGTTACGAGAGCTTTAAGCATTTTAAACAGATAGAATCGCACCGGGAACAGGTACTGTACCGCAACCAGCATTTAAAGGAGATCTTCGAAAACAGCACGCCATTATTCGATAAACCTTTAACCATCAGCCAGGTGTCTTTTACGGATAAAGAAAAAGTATTGAATCATATCCTGATGATCGGCGATACCGCCGGTCTTATTCACCCGTTGTGCGGTAATGGCATGGCAATGGCCATACAAAGCGCCCGGATAGCGGCCGAAAAAGTGCTGGCGTATTTTTCATCGCCGGCAGGTAACCGTTTACAGATGGAACAGCAATATATAAAGGACTGGAATAAAATGTTCAGTGGCCGTATGCGCACCGGCCGTGTATTATCCAGGTTGTTCCGTAATGAAAAGCTTTCCGCCACCATGATGAAGGGACTGATCCTCTTCCCCGGTCTCCTGCCCGGGATTATCAGGCGCACCCATGGCAAACCGTTAAATGCCGTACCGGAATGCGTGTAAATACCAGGCACCGTAGCCATGCCGCTGAGATCATGGACGATTTCAACATGGAAGGAGATCTGCTGAAGGCTACGCTCGACAAAATTGCACAGATCAATTCCTTACTGGGCGGAAACCGTATCACCCGGGAAGGTGTGGCAGCTTTACTGAAGGATATCCCCGCGCAGGAGGAAATTACCATCGCAGATATCGGCTGTGGTAACGGCGATATGCTGCGGCAGCTGTCGGATGCATTTTCAGACCGGAGAAAAATAAAACTGGTAGGCATTGATGCCAACCAGGCTACGGTAACGCATGCACGGAATTTATCAGGAGATTATCCGCATATTGCCTATTATTGCCAGGATATTACCCGGCCAGCCTTTCGGGAGCAACGCTATGATATTATTTTATGCACGCTTACACTGCATCATTTTAAAGAAGCGGAGATCCGGGAGCTGCTCAAAATGTTTTACCGGCAGGCTGCCAGGGGAGTAGTGATCAACGACCTGCACCGCAGCGCAATGGCGTACCGCCTGTTTCAGCTGGTATGCTTTGTGTTCAATTTAAACAGGATGGTCAGGGAAGATGGACTGGTATCTATTCTCCGGGGATTTAAAAAGAAAGAATTACAGCATTTATCGGCAGAACTTAATATTGATCAGTATTCCCTCAAATGGAAATGGGCGTTCCGGTATCAATGGATAATCAATAAAATATGAGCGTTAAAATTCAGACTGTCACTAAAGCACTACCGACTTACTCAAGAACTACCGCCGAAATTATTCCCTTTTTATCTTTATGGCTGCAGGGCCAGGAGGAAAGATTTATCCGCAAGGTGATCAAGATATTTGAAGGCGCCGGCGTGGATAAACGTTATTCTATTATGGGACCTGAAGAAGTGTTTACAAAAACTTCTTTCGAAGATAAAAATAATATTTACCAGCGGGAGATGATCGCCCTGGGCCGTACCTGCCTGCAAAGCGCACTGGACAAAGCCGGGCTGAAAGGAACAGACCTCGATTATATCATTACCGTAAGCTGTACAGGCATCATGATCCCTTCACTGGATGCTTACCTGGTCAATGCTTTACAGCTGCGCAAGGATATTGTTCGCCTGCCTGTTACCGAAATGGGCTGTGCCGCCGGCGTTTCCGGGATCATCTACGCAAAAAAAATGCTGGAAGCAAATCCCGGTAAAAGAGCTGCCGTGATAGCGGTGGAATCACCTACAGCTACGTTCCAGCTGGACGATTTTTCAATGGCTAATATTGTCAGCGCAGCCATCTTTGGCGACGGCGCCGCCTGCGCTATCCTCTCTTCCCATGAGCAGGACAATGGCCCCGAAATCCTCGCAGAGGAAATGTATCATTTCTTTGATGCAGAATACCTGATGGGCTTCCATCTTTCCAACAGCGGTTTAAAAATGGTACTGGATGTTGAAGTGCCTGAAAAAATAGAAGCGCATTTCGGCGATATTGTACATCCTTTTCTCGCAAAAAATAATCTCACTATAGCCGACATCGACCACCTGATCTTTCATCCCGGAGGAAAAAAGATCATTAACCTGGTGGAAGAACTGTTCCGCAGTATGGGAAAGAAACTGGACGACACCAAAGAAATTCTGCGGCAATACGGCAACATGTCGAGCGCTACGGTGTTATATGTACTGGAAAGATTCATGGAGCAATCGCCGCCCAAAGGCGATAAAGGACTGATGCTGAGCTTTGGTCCCGGTTTTTCCGCGCAACGAATACTATTGCAATGGTAAAAGAGTTTTCATCATATTGGGCATTAATATTGGGTGGCAGCACCGGCCTGGGGCTGGCGTCGGCACATAAGCTGGCCGCGCATGGCATGAACCTCTGTATTGTACACCGCAACACCCGTGTGGAGCTGGACAGTATAGAACGGCAGTTTGCAGCCATCAGGGCAACGGGGGTACAACTGCTCACCTTCAATACTGATGTGCTGAATGCAGCAAAACGTGCAGATGTGCTGCAACAACTGCAGGCCGCCATGGGCGAAAACCGCATCCGTTGCCTGCTGCACAGTATTGCCAGGGGGAACCTCAAAACGTTGCCGGACCTGGAGGCAGATGATTTTAATACTACCATCGCAAACATGGGCGTGAGCTTATACGAATGGTCGGCCGATATCCTGCACAGGCAACTGTTTGCCACTGATGCACGTATCCTCTCTTTTACAAGCGATGGCAGTTACAAGGCAATGGAACATTATGCCACCGTATCGGCCGCAAAAGCGGCGTTGGAATCTATTACCCGGAGCATTGCGCTGGAGTTTGCGCCGCATGGAATAAGAGCTAACTGTATCCGCGCAGGCGTAACAGACACCGCATCGCTGCGGAAAATTCCCGGTAGTGATGCGTTGCTGGAGCATAGCAGGGAAAGGAATCCATTCCGGCAGCTTACCACACCGGAAGATGTAGCCAATGTTGTATACCTGCTGTGCAGGGACGAAGCTGCCTGGATCAATGGCGCTGTTATACCGGTAGACGGAGGTACACATATTCATTAGCGTATGACAAAAGAAGAAATCCTGCAGCATTTACCCTATGCGCCACCTTTCCTTTTTGTGGATGAACTGGAATATATTGATGAAGAAAAAGCAACGGGTATATTTACATTTCATGCAGATATGCCCTGCTATAAAGGACATTTTAAAACGCATCCGGTTACGCCGGGCGTATTGCTTACAGAAGTAATGGCGCAAACAGGGCTGGCTTGTTTAGGCATTTATTTGTTGAGGAATGAAATACATAAACAGCTACCCACTGTTGCTATGACGGCTGCACATATTGACTTTTACCTGCCTGTGGCGCCGGGTGAAACCGTAAGGGCAAAGGCAGCGAAAATATATTTCCGGTTTAATAAACTGAAATGCCGCGTGGAATTATACAATACTGCCGGCGCTTTGGTTTGTGATGGAACAATAGAAGGCATGATCATCAAAAAATAAAAATGAATAACAGGGTTGTCATAACAGGATTAGGTGTAGTAGCGCCAAACGGTACGGGTGTAGCGGCTTTCAGCGAGGCGATCAAAAAAGGTATATCCGGTATCCGTTATGACGAACAACTGGCCGCACTGAATTTTTCCTGCCAGATAGCAGGTATGCCTGAAGTACCTGTTACATTGCAGCAACAATATTTTGAAGAACTGGAATTGAAACAGCTGAGCAGCTCCGGTATTATTTACGGTGTAATAGCCGGTATGGACGCCTGGAAAGATGCAGGCTTACCGTTAACGGCCGATACTCCCGACTGGGACAGCGGTACCATTTTCGGCGCCGGTTCTTCCGGCGTAGATAAATTCCGCGAGGCCATTTATAAGGTAGATGATTTACAGGTACGGCGTTTGGGCAGCACCGCAGTTACGCAAACAATGGCCAGCGGTATCAGTGCTTTTCTCGGCGGTAAACTGGGACTGGGCAACCAGGTAACCACCAATTCATCTGCCTGCACCACCGGCGCAGAAAGTGTGCTGATGGCTTATGAACGTATTAAGTATGGATACGCCAAACGTATGCTGGCCGGCAGTACCAGCGATAGCGGCCCTTATATATGGGGTGGCTTCGATGCTATGAAAGTATCTACCTTTAAACATAATGAACAGCCGCAGGCTGGCTCCAGGCCCATGAGCGCTACGGCCAGCGGTATTGTTCCCGGCAGCGGGGCAGGAGCGCTGTTGCTGGAATCGCTCGACAGTGCGCTGGAACGCGGAGCAGCCATTTATGCGGAAGTATTGGGCGGAAACATTAACTCCGGCGGGCAACGTAATGGCGGCAGTATGACTGCCCCCAACCCTTTAGCCGTGCAGCGTTGTATTTCCGCAGCCCTTCAGCAGGCAGGCGTGCAGCCGGGTGATATTGATCTTGTTAATGGTCACCTTACTGCCACCGGTAAAGATGCGGAAGAAATAGCGAACTGGTGTACGGCACTTCAGCGCAAAGGAAAGGATTTTCCCTATATCAATGCCCTGAAATCGATGGTAGGCCACTGTTTGAGCGCCTCCGGAAGTATTGAACTGGTGGCAGTGGCCTTACAGCTGAAAGAAGGGTTTGTATCTCCCAACATCAACTGCGAAGATCTGCATCCCGATATCCAGGCATTGGTAGACAGGGAAAAAATTCCGGAACAACTATTGTATAAAGACATAAATTTAGTGGCAAAAGCGAGCTTTGGTTTTGGAGATGTAAATGCTTGTATCATTCTAAAAAAGTACCTGCAACCTTAAACAACGTAATATGGACAAAGAAACATTCATTGAGCAGTTAAGAGAAATAGTAAGGCCCTATGCTAAGAACCAGGAAGCACTGGCAACGATCGATGTTTCCACCGATTTCATCAAAGACCTCAAAATTAATTCTGCTAACCTGGTAGATGTGATACTGGACGTAGAGGAGAAATACGATATCGTTATCCAGAACGAAGAAATGGAACGCATGCTGAATGTACAGGCCGCCTTCGATATAGTGGAAATCAAGCTACGCGAAAAATGATCGGCAACGATATTATAGATCTCCGGGCGGCTGCTGTTGAAAGCCGTATTCACCGTAAAGGTTTCCTGGAGAAGTTATTCCTTCCCGGCGAAATCAGGATGATCCGTGAAGCGGCATACCCGGCAATAACTACCTGGTTGTTGTGGAGTTGCAAGGAAGCCGTATATAAAATAGTGCATCGAAATACCCGTGAAAGAAAATATGCACCGCAACAGTTTACCTGCCATATAACACCGGAACACATTGGTAAAATGACCGGTACCGTATTGCATGATAATCACACCTATTACTACCAGAGCCTGGTCACCAATGATTATATCCATACCTGTGCGGCAACAGATGCTTTCCTGCTCAGGGAAACGCTTGTATTTACGGATCAGCAGCCGGCTGGTAACTATACCGGCTTTATGCAGCAGGTGCTTTCAGCAAAGGAATTATTTTATAAAGATGAAACGGGAATACCGTATATCCTTCACCGTGAGGATGGCAGGCGGCTGCCGGTTTCTGTAAGTCATCATGGAATGTATTGCGGGATTGCAAAATTAAAGGAAGCATAGATGTTAGACTTCTATTTAATACCCGACAACCAGCCAACACCAGGTTCTCCTGAAAACCTTGAGACAGCAGGCTCGCTGGATAGCCACACATTCCGGCAGTTAAAAAAGCAGATCATACCTCCCCATTATGATTATTACACCGACTTCCAGTGGAACAGTACCATTGTACAACGAATGGAAAATACTCTCTTGCAAACGGGACTACCGCCGGATGCTGATGTACAACAGCTGCTTGCCTTACTGCGTACCGCCAGGGAAAGGCAAAGCGGCTTAGTTGCCTACGCCGACTGACCCGTGATACCTTAGTGTTCCGCGTTCTTTCCACTTGATTAATTCACAAGTATGTATGAACATAATGGTAATAAAATACCAACATACGGTAAAATGCTATTTAAATAGTGAATAATTAAATCCGATCTTTACTAATATTAAACAACCAGATAGCTATAGTAATTGCCGGGTACGTTCACCCCGGTACCTGACAGTGCACAATTAATTGCTGAAAATTATGTTCCAACGTTGTGTCAGACTCACCATCTGCTCTCTTGCAATTTTATCCGCGTGTAACAATGGCGATGCACCGGGAAATCAGCAGGAAAAATTACCTGAAATTGTAGACTACAATTTTGACATACGGCCTGTTTTATCAGATAAGTGCTTTGCCTGTCATGGTCCAGACGCCAATAAACGGGAAGCAGGCCTGCGGCTTGATATTGCCGACAGTGCTTATAAAGCGCTGCGTGAAACACCGGGAGCGCATGCACTGGTACCGGGCAACCCGATGGCTTCCGTATTGTACCAGCGTATCAGCTCTACAGATTCTTCTATGCGTATGCCGCCGCCATCTACCAATATGTCGCTCAGCAATTACGAGGTAAAGCTGATTGAAAAATGGATCAAACAAGGCGCAAAGTATAAACCGCACTGGGCATTTGTAGCGCCGGTAACGCCTGCATTGCCTAAAGTGAACAAAGAGAAATGGGCGCGCAACGAAATAGATTATTTTGTATTGGCACGCATGGAGGAAAAAGGATTGGAACCCAATTCTGCCGCAGATCATGAACGGCTGCTGAAACGCCTTTGCCTCGACCTTACCGGCTTGCCTCCATCACCGGAAAGAATGGAACGCTTTGCAAAAGATACCAGCGACGGGGGGTATGAACGTATGGTAGATGAACTGCTGGCCGACAGCGCCTATGGCGAAAAAATGGCGGTGCACTGGATGGATGTAGCCCGGTATGCAGACTCACACGGCTACCAGGACGATAACTACCGTACCATGTGGCCCTGGCGCGATTGGGTGATTCATGCATTCAACGAAAACCTGTCTTACAAAGATTTTATTACCTGGCAACTGGCGGGAGATATGATCCCCGGCGCCACCCGGGAACAATTACTTGCTTCCGGCTTTAACCGCAATCATAAGATCACGGAAGAAGGCGGCGTAATAGATGAAGAATACCGCATAGAATACGTTACAGACCGCACTAATACTTTTGGAAAAAGCATGCTGGGCATCACGATAGAATGCGCGCATTGCCATGACCATAAATATGATCCCTTCTCACAAAAAGAATATTATGAGCTTTTTGCTTTCTTCAACAACGTAAAGGAAGTAGGCCTGCAATCTGTGGTGGGCGGCCCTGAAACATACGCCAAAACGCCTTACATGGAGATCACAAAAGAAGATCTTAAAGGCGTACTCAGTTTCATTAACAAGCAAGACACCAACCGCCTGATCGTATCCGTAATGGGCGAAAAGGATACAACGCGGAAAACGTATATCCTTGGCCGTGGTAACTACGATAATCCCACGCTGGAAGTACAGCCCGAAACACCGCACGCCGTATTGCCGTTTGATGTGAAGCAATACCCGGCTAACCGCCTTGGACTGGCTGGCTGGCTGTTCGACAAACGGAACCCGCTCACCGCAAGGGTTTTCGTGAACCAGCAATGGCAGGAAATATTCGGCAGAGGCATCGTGAAAAGCACCGGCGATTTCGGTATGCAGGGCGATCTGCCCAGCAACCCGCAGCTGCTCGATTGGCTGGCGGTCGACTTTATGCAGCATGGCTGGAATATTAAACGGCTGATGAAGCAGATAGTAATGACTACCACCTACCGGCAATCGGCCACCATCTCTAAGGACAAACTGAAAGCAGATCCTGAAAATATTTACCTCTCCCGTGGGCCACGGTTCCGCCTTACTGCGGAAGGTGTGCGCGACCTGGTGCTGAAGAGCAGCGGTTTGCTGGTACCCGAAATTGGCGGGCCCAGTGTAAAGCCTTATCAGCCTAAAGGCTTGTGGGAAATGGCTACTTCCGGCAGGGGCATCCTGGCCACCTACCGGCAGGATCACGGCGAAAACCTTTACCGCAGGGGGTTGTATACCTTTATAAAACGCACGGTGCCACCGCCATCTATGATGATCTTTGATGCAAGCAACCGCGATCAGTGCGAAGTAAAGCGCGCCAACACCAATACGCCCCTGCAGGCCCTTATCATGCTGAATGATCCTACCGTGCTGGAAGCCTCCAGGGTATTGGCTTCCAGGCTGCTGCAAAAAGATAGTAACACTACCAGCAACATAACGCAGGCATTCCGTTTAATCGTTTGCCGCACACCACAAAAACAGGAAGTAGATCTGCTGGAGAAATATTATGAACAACAGCAGCAACTATACAAACAGCAACCCGGTAATGCGGTGAAGCTGCTGAAGCATGGCGAATACCCGATGGCAGAGCACCTGGACAATGCTTCATGGGCTGCCATGATGCAGGTGATCACCACTATTTATAACATGGAAGAAACGCTTTCAAAAACATAACGATCGTATAGTCACGCATAATAAAGGCCGATGAAAAACCAATTCATAGAACATCACCTGAACATGAACCGCCGCAAGTTCCTGTCCCGCCTGAGTTTGGGCGTGGGCAGCCTCGCGCTGGGTTCATTGCTGGTCCCCGATCTCTTTGGCAAAAGCAGTGGAGAAGAAGCGCCCTTTATCCCGGGGATGCCACATTTTGCACCCAAAGCCAAAAGGGTCATCTACCTTTTTCAGAACGGGGCGCCTTCCCAATTGGAGAGCTTCGACTATAAACCAAAGCTGCGGGAAATGATGGGGCAGGAGCTGCCGGCATCTATCCGTATGGGACAACGCTTAACCGGTATGACCTCGGGGCAGTCATCTTTCCCGCTGGTAGGCTCACACTTCGATTTCAAACAGTATGGCGAAGCCCGTGCCTGGATCAGTGACCTGTTTCCGCACACGGCAGGAATAGTGGACGACATCTGCATTGTACGTTCTATGTTCACCGAAGCCATTAATCATGATCCGGCGCTTACCTTTTTCCAGACGGGAGCGCAGCAGGGGAACCGCGCCAGCTTTGGCTCCTGGATGAGCTATGGTCTTGGCAGTGAAAATAAGAACCTGCCTGCCTTTTGTGTGCTGTTATCAAGAGGTAAAGGAAACGGGCAAGGGGTATATTCCAAACTATGGTCCAATGGATTTTTAGACAGTATCCACCAGGGCGTTCAGTTCAGCAGTGGTGAAAGCCCGGTGCTGTACCTGAATAACCCCGAAGGCATTGATATGGCCAACCGCCGCCAGATGCTGGACCAGCTGGCTGCCCTGAACGATCAGTCGTATAAAGAATTTGGCGATCCTGAAATCAATACCAAGATACAGCAATACGAAATGGCTTACCGTATGCAAACTGCGGTGCCGGAGCTTACTGATCTCTCCAAAGAATCTGATGATATCATTAAGCTGTACGGACCGGATTGCCTGGTGCCCGGCACTTTTGCGGCAAACTGCCTGCTGTCGAGGAAGCTTTCTGAAAGCGGTGTGCGTTTTATCCAACTGTATCACCAGGGCTGGGATCAGCATGGCAACCTGCCCAATGAAATGGCAGGGCAGGCAAAGGATGTGGACCGTGCTTCCGCAGCGCTGATCACGGACCTGAAACAACGTGGCCTGCTCGATGAAACACTGGTGATATGGGGCGGTGAATTTGGAAGAACCAATTACTGCCAGGGTAAGATGACCGCCGACAACTACGGCCGCGATCATCATCCCCGCTGCTTCTCCATCTGGATGGCCGGCGGCGGTGTAAAACCCGGTATCGTTTACGGGGAAACCGACGAATTTGGATATAACATCGTAAAAGACCCGGTACATGTGCACGACTTCCATGCTACCATCTTACACCTGATGGGACTGGACCACGAAAAATTAACTTTTAAACACCAGGGACGCCGCTATCGTCTTACAGACGTAGCTGGTAAGGTAATCCCCGGATTAATGGCCTGATAAAAATATTGTTATAATGGAAAGAAGAAAATTCATACAGTCGTCGGCGTTAGTAGCTGCTTCGTTTTATATTTCCCGCGATCTGTTTGCCAAACCAAAAGGACCGGTGTACGGGCATAACGGCATGCGCTATGCGCTGGATACCAAATGGGGCACGCTGGACAGCAGCCGCTATCCTGTAAAGGACTGCCATGAGATGGTGCAGGATAAAAAAGGCCGAATCATCCTGCTTACCAACGAAACAAAGAATAATATCCTCGTTTATAATAAATCCGGCAAATTGCTGGATAACTGGGGCCATGAATTTCCCGGTGCGCATGGGCTCACGCTGAGCAATGAAAACGGTACGGAGTTCCTTTTTATCACAGACACCGAAAAGCACCAGGTATACAAAACCACCATGGATGGCAAGATCCTGCTCACCATTGATTATCCTGCCGAAACAGGCGTGTATAAAAAGAAAGAGGAGTTTGTGCCTACAGAAACAACAGTGGCGGATAACGGCGATTTTTATATTGCTGATGGTTATGGCGCACAGTATGTGATGCGTTACGACCGTAATGGAAAGCTGCTGGGATATTTTGGAGGAAGAGGTCAGGGAGATGAACACCTGGATAATGCCCACGGTATTGTGATAGACCGTCGCAAAGGCTCACCCACGCTCATTGTTACCGACAGAACAAGGAATTGCTTTAAACGCTTCAGCCTCGACGGGCAATTACAGGAAGTAATAGCCCTGCCCGGCGCATGCGTATGCCGCGCCGTGATAAAAGGCGATCACCTGTATGCAGCCGTATTACGTTCCCCCAATATGGATGCAAACGCAAGCGGTTTTGTAACCATATTGGATAAAGACAATAAAGTGGTATCTAATATTGGCGGCACCGCACCGGTGTACGCCAACGGGAAACTGCAGCCTATGCAGCAGGCAGAGAAAATATTTGTGCATCCGCATGATGTATGCGTGGACGACGATGAAAATCTGTATGTAGCGCAATGGGCTTCCGGGAAAGTGTATCCATATAAACTCAGGAGGGTATAATGACCGTGAAACAGCCATCCAGATGGCAAAGCGCAGGCAACAGCCTGTTATTTGCCGGGAATATTTTTATCCTTTTCCTACTGATCTTTGGCAACCGGGTAGTATTACCTCCCTGGTTGCAGGTGCTGGGCAGGATGCATCCCTTATTGCTGCATTTTCCCATTGTACTGATCCTGGTAGCAGGCGTATTAACGTTTATCCGTTTACGTGAGCCGGCAGCTGAGGCATGGAAACAGCAGCTGGCCAGTGCCTTATTACTCGCCGGTGCACTCAGTGCAGCCGTTACCGTTATAATGGGACTATTCCTGTCCGGTGAAGAAGGATATAACGGCAGCGGTACCCTACAGTGGCATAAATGGAGCGGCGTAAGTATGTGCTGGCTGGCTTCTTTATTATATTGGCTGGGCCAGTCGGCTATAAACCGGCCTGCATTACAGAAAGGAGGTGTACTTATTACGGCCGCTTTACTGGTTGTAACCGGGCATTTCGGGGCAGACATCACGCATGGTGAAAATTTTGTGCTGGCGCCTGTAACTCCCGCAGGCAAAAGACCGCAGGTACCTCTTGACCAGGCGTTGGTATATGAACACCTGGTAAAACCGGTGCTGGAAGAAAAATGTATGAACTGCCATAATGCGGGTAAAGCAAAAGGCGAACTGGCAATGGAACTACCGGCGCAATTGCTGAAAGGAGGAAAAAGCGGTAAGCTGTTCGTGGCCGGTAAACCTGATGTGAGCCTGTTAATGGAAAGACTTCATTTGCCGCTGGATGCAAAAAAACATATGCCGCCTGCCGGTAAACCACAGCTCACACCGGAAGAGGCAAACCTGCTTTATTACTGGATCAAAGGTGGCGCCGATTTCAACATGAAAGTAGCTGCATTGCCGGCGCACGATAGCCTGCGGTTGCTGGCAACCGCCATGTTGCAGCCAGGCCCGTCGGCCGCTCCGGTGTATCATTTTGCAGCAGCCGACGAAAAACTGGTGCAAAAACTGAATAATAATTACCGCGTTATTTACCCGGTAGCGCTGAATGCAGCGCCACTGGTAGTAAATTGCTACAACAAAGACCAGTTCAATAGTAAGTCGATCGAAGAACTGCTGCCCCTGAAAAAACAGATCATAGAAATGCACCTGCAGAAAATGCCGGTGCAGGATGCAGACCTGAACATCATTGCACAGTTCCCCGAACTCCGCGTACTGAACCTCAGCTTTACTAACGTAAAGGGACAAACGCTATCGGCCCTGGCAAAGCTCCCACACCTGGAAAGCCTTTCCTTGTCGGGTACGCCTGTTACCTTACAGCAGTTACAGGCGCTGAAAGCAGCGCCGGCATTGAAAGAGCTGTACCTGTGGAATACGGCGCTCAGCCCCGCGGAACTGGATCAGCTGCCCACTGTATTTAAACAGGTAGCTATCATCAAAGGATTTAAAGATGATGGTAAAGAACCGCTGAAGCTGAATCAGCCCCTGTTGGCAAACGCCTCACCGGTTTTCCGCAGTACTGCACAATTGCTGCTGAGGCATCCTATTAAAGGAGTGGAGATCCGCTATACTACCGATGGGTCGGTACCGGACAGTATGAACTCACCGCTGTTTAAAGACAGCCTGCTGTTGCAAGGCAATACTACCATCCGCGCTATTGCCTGTAAGAAGGGCTGGTATGCGAGCGATCCGGTGCAGTTCAGTTTTTACAGATCTTCGTATACCCCTGACAGTGTGGTATTGCTTACGCAACCGGATGGAAGCTACGCCGGCAACGGCGCCAAAACTTTATGCGACGGGCAGAAAGGCGGCACAGACCAGGGCAACCAGAAATGGCTGGGCTACGTGAAAGAGCCCATGGTAGCCATACTGTTATTTAAACAGCCCGTACCCCTGCAATCAGTTTCGGTAGGCATCTTACGAAATATTAACGGGTATATTTTTCCTCCCGCCAAATTGGAAATATGGGGTGGCGCAGATGCACAGCACCTGAAACTGCTGAAAAGTATCATTCCCGCAGCGGGGAAGAAAGACGATCCCGCCGCCGCAATGGAAGTAACGGGTACTTTCCCGGTTACCCATGTTTCCTGTGTGAAACTGGTACTGGATCCGTTGCTGAAAATACCCAGCTGGCATCCAGGCAAAGGAAACCGGGGATGGGTATTTACAGATGAAGTGTTGTTGAATTAGCTGTTAAAATTCGCCTACCTTTAAGGGGTTAACGTAGCGGATAAACAGATGAAACAATATAAATACGAAGAAATAGCAGCGAACATTGAGAGTAAAATCACCGGTGGCCAGTATTTACCTGGTCACCGGTTACCTTCAGTGAGAACATTAAAACAACAGTACCGGACCAGCCTCAGCACCATACAGAGCGCCTACGATGAACTCCTGTTAAAAGGCCTGGTGGAAAGCGCTCCCCGATCAGGTTATTATGTAAGCGCCCGCCCGGCGGCTGCCGGGAAAGTGGCCACCACCCCGATAGTAAGGGATCCTGTATTCAGGAGCAATCTTGCAGTCATCACTTCCCAGAACCTCCAGCGCAGCGCCATTTCAGAATTTAATGTGGCGGCTCCCGGCGACCTGTTATTACCGCAACAACTGTTGCTGAAAACCATGCAGCAGGTGATCCGGGAAAAAGGTGCGGCGCTCTTAAAATATTACCCGGCCAACGGTTCGGCAACGTTGCGCGAAAGTATCACCAAACGCGCGGCACACCATAATACCCGTTTCCAGGCAGATGAACTGCTGATTACAGACGGCGCTTTACAGGCCGTATATATTGCGTTGGCGGCAGTGTGCGAACCGGGCGATGTAATTGCCATTGAAAGCCCTTGTATTTTTTCCGTACTGGAAGTGATCAGGGTGCTGAGGCTCAGGGTAGTGGAAATCCCCGTGCGTCCTTTCACAGGATTTGATGTAGACGCTTTGAAGGAAGCCTGCGCCATACATGCATTCAAGGCTATTGTGATTACGCCGAATTTTCATAATCCTACCGGGGTGCTGCTTACCGATGAACAGAAACAGCAGCTGCTGCGGGTAGCGCAAACAAATAACATCCCCCTGATTGAAAATGATATTTATGGAGAACTGCCTTTCAATGGAGAGCGTCCTTCCACGATCCGTACCTTCGACAACAGCGGGTTGGTGATGACGTGTTCCTCCTTTTCCAAATCGCTGGCGCCGGGCATCCGCCTGGGATGGTTGTCGGCCGGGCGCTTTTACCGGCAGGCGGAGCAGGTGCGGTTTGCCATTGGCAGCAGCGTATCGCCGGTGTACCAGGAAACCATGAATAAAATACTGGAGGGAAGCGCCTATGAAAAACACCTGCGTATTTTCCGTAAGCAGCTGGCTGCCCAATGCACGCAAAGTATAAAACTGATCCGGGAATGTTTCCCTGCAGGTACGGAGGCAAGTCGCCCCGAAGGCGGGTATCACCTGTGGGTGCGGCTGCCGGAAACATTGGCGATGTCGTCTTTCTACCGCTTTTGTGAAAAAGCAGGGGTGAGATTTACACCGGGATCAGCTTTTTCTTTTACGGATGCCTATGATCATTGCTTCCGCCTGGTGTATGCCGATAAATATACGCCTGCAAAGGTAGCGGCTATACGAAAAGCAGGCGGCTATGCCGTTGCCAACAGCTGATGAAACCTGTACCGGTAACATTTCGGGCGACTGTATCCTGCTGCATCGCCGGTGGTAAATACTTTTGTAGCTCATTGGTTTAAAAAAGGAACATGAGCACCATCATTACAAAGTTTGCAGTGGCGTCTGATAAGATGATTGCAGAGTTATTATACCTTACCCGCACCTGGCTGGAAGAGCACCCGGAAATAGCTATGGAAGGGCAATACAGCAAAAAGATCCTGGTGAACAGTATGAACAGTTTTTCCAGCCAGTGGTTTATTGTATATGCAGGAGAAGAACCGGCGGGTTTCGCTTTTGTTACCGAAGGCGGCGCAAAACCGGCGTTCCTGGAGGGAAAGCGGGCCATACAGCTGCAAGCCTTCGCGGTATTAAAGGCATATGCAGGCGCAGGGGCGGATAACTCTTTGCTGGAGAAATGCCTGGTGGTATACAAGGGCCGGGATGCCATATGGGCGCCGCTTTCTGTGGCGCAGGACTTCCTGGCATCCAAGGGGTTTGTGGAAACAAACAACTACCTGGTAAAGGAAACCTGGTAACAGGATTTGCGGAATAATAAAAGTAAATATTATCTTAACACCTCATTATTTCCACGTTTAATGCTCACGTATGAGGTCCGGGTATCTTATTTTATTCCTTCTCTTTTTTGATCAGCTGCCATCATTTGCGCAGCAGGT
This sequence comes from Chitinophaga sp., assembly GCF_035564935.1. Classification (GTDB taxonomy): domain Bacteria; phylum Bacteroidota; class Bacteroidia; order Chitinophagales; family Chitinophagaceae; genus Chitinophaga. The sequence continues at coordinate 23,436 of NZ_DATMTE010000880.1, forward strand.
AAAGATTGCCTGCCTTGGGGCAAGCATTTGTGCGGGCGCACGGTTGCCCCATCCTGAAACGGAATCTTACCCCGCACAGCTGGGAAAGCTGCTGGGACGGGGTTACGAAGTAACCAATTATGGTGTAAGCAGCACTACCTTGCTGAAAAAAGGCGATCATCCCTATTGGAACACTCCGCAGTACAAAGCAGCGCTGGCAAGTAATCCTGACATTGTGCTGATAGACCTTGGAGGCAACGACAGCAAGCTGGTGAACAGGGTGCATCTTAACGAATATGAAGCCGATTACCGTGATATGATCCGTGCGTTCCGGGCTTTGCCTTCACATCCGCGTATCCTGCTGTTGCAGCCCGTTGTTTCTTTTGTGAAAGATACCACGCAGATTTGGGACCCGGTGATCAGGGAACAGATCCTGCCTAAAGTGCGGCAGGTAGCTTATGACGAAAACGTGGAGCTGGTAAATCTGAACGCGTTGCTGATTGGTAAGCCGGGGCTGATGCCGGATGGTATTCATCCGGAGCTGGAAGGCACTACCATGATGGTAAAAACGCTTTTCGAAGTGCTGCAGCCGCTGCGCGATACTGCTTTTAACGCTGTCAGTCATCTACCGGGGAATAAAAAAATATCTTCCTTTTACGGTTACCGATGCACGGACTTTGATTTCAGTGGCCGTGCGTGTAAAGTGGTAGCGCCAAAATTTGCGGCTGCCGGTCACCCGTGGATCTGGAGGGCCCGCTTCTGGGGGCATGAACCGCAAACAGATATTGCCCTGCTGGAAAGAGGCTATCATGTGGTGTATTGCGATGTGGCGGAATTATTTGGCAATGCCGAAGCGGTGCAATTATGGAACGGTTATTATTCGTTGCTGCGTAAAGCCGGACTGGCCCGCAAAGCAGTAATGGAAGGCATGAGCAGGGGAGGCGTATATGTGTACAACTGGGCGGCGGAAAACCCGGACAAAGTAGCGGCAGTATATGTAGATAATCCTGTGTTAGACCTGTGCAGCTGGCCGGGCATCCAGTTTAAAAAGCAATCAGCCAACCGGGATGAGTGGGAAACCTTTAAGAAAGATTATGGCTTCACATCAGACAGTGCAGCGATGAACTTTAAAGGAAGCCCGTTATACAAAACGAAGGAAATCGCGAAAGGAAAGTATCCCATGCTGCATGTGCTGGCGGATGCGGACGCCGTTGTGCCGCCAGGGGAAAACACATTACCGTTTGAAGAAAAAGTAAGGGCACTGAAAGGGGATATAACGGTAATGCATAAACCGGGTTTCGGACATCATCCGCACAGTTTCCCCGATCCTACGCCAATAGTGGATTTTATCCTGAAATCGGTTAAGTAAGCCGTCATTGAGCCTTCAGCAAAGGGCCGAAGGCTCAATGTGAATTATTTATTTTACCAGCCACTCCAGTTTATACATGCCACGGAACCTGTCGTAAGTAAGCAGTTCTGCATCCCGCTTAAACAGGGCGTCCATCTTATCTGCCAGGGTTTCGTGAGCAGGGAATGCCTGTTTTACGTTCCAGGCGGTGAGCGTTTGTATTTTGCCATTGGAAGCGGAGAAGTATGTTTTATACTGGTCTTCCGGGCCGGCTTTCGGAGATGCCGGTATTTTTCTCTTATACAGCAATAACTGCGGGTTTTTATTCAGGATCTGGTAGCTATGATTACCTTCTACCCGGTATACATCCCCATTTGTTAGCTGGTAAGCAAATATTTCATTTTTGTTGATATGAATATCTTTGCCATTATGCTGCAACGTAACATAACTTTTGGGCGCCAGTGTATACAAATGAAGCCGGGGCGCCTTGTTGCTGTCATCTTTGGTGTAACTCAGCCTGTTGGTCAGGTAATCGTCCATAGTGCTGTAAATGCCCGCAATTTTCTTTTGCGCGTCCGCTGCTGTATTGATACACATCAATAAGCAGATCATGTAAAAAATTCTGCTACAGTATTGCATAGTCCAGGTGTTTTGGTGCTACCATTAATTTAACAAAAATAGCTGGTAATTTCCTGCGCAAATATGATAAAAATCAGTTAAAATGCGGATTTTGTCTGACTCAGGATTTTGATGATTTCGCTGATTA
>NZ_DATMTE010000881.1:0-1530 GCF_035564935.1 Chitinophaga sp.
TCGCTTTTGTTAATAAAAAATATAAAACCAAGGGAGACGAGTGCCTGGTAGGTGGCGTGGGTTTCTTTGATTGTATAGATCAGCAGGAAGCTGCCAACCTGCTTTTTGATACTGCCAGGCAGTGGTTGCAGGAAAGAGGAATGGGTGCGATGGACGGCCCTATCAATTTCGGGGAACGGAACAACTGGTGGGGGCTGCTCACAGAAGGCTTTCATGAACCATTATACTGCATGAACTTCAATCCTCCCTATTATATCCGCTTATTTGAAGAATATGGTTTCCGGCTTTTCTTCAACCAGATCTGTTATGGAATGAAGGTGAGCGATCAGTTGCAGCCGAAGTTTTTCAGCCGGCATGCCGCTATTGAAGCGGATCCTGCGTTCAGGGCGGTACATATCCGTAAAAGTGAATTGCCGCGTTTTGCAGAAGCCTTTTGTATTGTATACAACAAGGCATGGGCACAGCACATGGGAGGCAAGGATATGGCAAAGGGTCAGGCTTTGGCGTTGTTTAAACAGATGAAACCACTGCTGGATGAAAAAATTGCATGGTTTGTTTACTATAATGAAGAGCCCATTGCCATTTGGCTGAATCTGCCGGATCTGAACCAATATATTAAGCATATGAACGGGCAGTTTGGTTTATTACAGAAGCTAAAATTCCTGTGGCTAAAACAAACCGGCTACTGCAAAAAGATGGTGGGGATTATATTTGGAATTGTTCCTGAATTTCAGGGAAAAGGGGTAGATGCCTATATGATTGTGGAAGGCGCAAAATTGATACAGGGAGGAAGGTCGGGTTATGAAGAATATGAAATGCAATGGATCGGAGATTTTAACCCAAGGATGCAAAATGTGGCAGAAAGCCTTGGAGCGGTTCCCTCCCGCAGGCTAACCACTTACCGCTATTTATTTGACCGTACAGCACCTTATAAAAGGCATCCCATGCTCGGATGAAATGTACTTTTAACAATAAAGTGTATTGCCACAAGTCAACAATATACTTCGGAAAACGTTAATAAATATATCAGCCATAATATATAACACTAAAAAAATACAAAAAGTATTTGCAGTTGATCCGCTATAGTGGGGAAAATACATCCCTCATATTAATATATGATAACTATTGGTAGATGGATAATATTGTGATATTATCTACATTTAAATCCCTTTTGCTGTTACGATCGTATCTAACCTGATGTTGTTATGACCAACTTATACCCTGAATGTCCTGATAACGCAGATCTCGCTTTTATTGAGCCCACGTTATTATTCAGACAACAAATAATGAAAGCCATCAGCTACGTTGTGTTGTTTTTTATTCTTTACGTGGTATTGTTATTTGCGGCTGTTGCACTGGCTGTTGCCTGCGCAGGGGGAGGGATTATGTTATTCCGCGCCTATCCCGCCTGGAGCACCGGTATCATTGGGCTGAGTTTTATTTTACTGGGTGGGATGGTTTTATTTTTTCTTATACAATTTCTCTTTAATAAGCGTACTGCAGTTAATCCGTACCGTACACAGATCTTCC
>NZ_DATMTE010000882.1:0-9807 GCF_035564935.1 Chitinophaga sp.
TCAGCAAAATGAAGGCCACAGGAAGATACAGTAAGAAAATAACTGCTACTGATAGTACCGGCATGCCACTAACCGGGGCACCGGATATCTTTTCCCTGCCCATAACGGCCTGGCTCAACAGTAACAGCGCCGGGCTATTGGTTACCAATGAAAAACACCGCTGCATATGGGTAAATGACGTATTCAGCCGCTATATGGAGGGAAATACCCCTCTTAACTGCACCTTCCCCGAACTGATCCGCTACTTTAAGCCTATGGTGGCCGATCACCTGCCGCTGGAATCAAAAATGAAATCCCTCCGCCGGGAAAAAAAGCCCTGGTTTGGATGGGAAGTGCCCTTCCGGAACGGGCAAACCTGGGAAGTCAACTATCTCCCCGTTTTCAACGGCAAAACTTTCAGTGGCAGCATCTGGCAGGCGGTTAATATCACCCGCCGCAATAATGTACAGGAAGAAATAAAACACAACGAAGAAAAGTTCAGGGTAATCCTTAATAACCTCAATGTAGCCATGTGCGAAACAGACGTACAGGGAAATATCACCCGCGTATACGAAAGCTTCTGCCGCCTCTCCGGCTACAGGGAGGAAGAACTTATCGGGAAAAATATCACCGATGTATTTGTGCCGGAAGATAACCGGGCATACGCCCGCGCCCTTCGCAAAAAACGCCTGGAAGAGAACATGCCCCTCGTATACGACATGGAAATAAAGCTGAAAGACGGCTCCAACCGCTGGATCCTCGCCAGCTCGGCCAATATATACGACCGCCATGGCAATATCACCGGCGGCGCAGGGATCCATATGGATATTACCGACCAGAAAAAACTGCAGCGGGAACTGGAAACAGCCCGCCGCCTGGCGGAAGAGGCCCAGCGCGCCCAGAAGGATTTTCTTGCCAGCATGAGCCATGAGATCCGCACCCCCCTCAATGCCATTATAGGCATGGCCCACTTGCTCGACGAAACCCCGCTGGACCCGCAGCAGCAGGAATATGTCAATATCCTCAAAAATTCCTCGGGTATACTGCTGGGTATAGTCAGTGATATTCTCGATATTTCCCGCATAGAAGCCCGGGAAATACAGGTTAACCAACGCGAATTTAACCTTCGCGAACTGATCCAGTCTTTACGCAATACCTTTGAGCTCAAACTGGGCCGCCGCCCGGTGAAAATAACAGCTGAACTGGATGCCGCCCTCAATACCTGGCTTATTGGCGACGACGTGCTACTGAACCAAATACTAATCAATTTGTTAGGTAATGCAGAGAAGTTCACCAACGATGGTGAAATTGCTATCACTGCCACCCAGGAAAGCTGGCAGGATAACAAGCTCTGGATACGCTTTCGCGTGTGCGACACAGGCATTGGCATCAAAAAAGATAAGCTGGAACTCATTTTCAGGAATTATAAACAGGCGGAAAGAGATATCCGTGAAAAATACGGCGGCACCGGCCTGGGACTCGCCATCGTAAAACAACTGGTGGAGATCCAGGGAGGGAATATCACGGTGGAAGAACTCCCCGGGTTTAATACCTGCTTCAGTTTCAATATCCCTTTCCTGGATAGTCGCCGGCCGCTCACCGTAAATACCGGTAAACTGAGCAGGAAACTCCTGCAAAGGTCATTCGAGAACGCCAGGGTACTGGTAGTGGAAGATAACCAGATGAACCTGCGCTATATAATGAGCCTGCTGGAAAAATACAGGATCAATTACCAGCTCGCTACCAATGGCCCGGATGCCACCTGGTTCCTCGAAGCAAGGCAATACGACCTTATCCTCATGGATATCCGTATTCCGGGTATGAATGGCATGGAACTGGCGCAAAAGATCAGGGCGGATGAAGCACAGCCCAATGTTGCCACACCGGTGATCGCTACCACCGCAGTAGCTATGGAAAGCACCGCCACTATGGCAAGGGCTGCAGGAATAACAGATATACTTACGAAACCCTATACACCGGATCAGCTACTACAGATTTTTAATAAATATCTCAACGAAGACGAAACAGAACTAATAATGGAAGAAGTGCAGAATTTAAGCGGATTTGAGTTTAATAACGATTTGGACGTCAAATATCTCACAGATCTATATGAGAGTAATATTTCCTATGCCGCTGACCTTTTTGAAATTTTTATCAGAACTATCCGTGATGAAATCGCCAAACTGCAAACAATGGTGGATAACCATGAATGGGAAGCCATGAAGTTCCAGGTGCATAAACTGAAACCGAATTTCGCAATGGTAGGCCTCACCTGGATCAGCGCTAAAATGCAGGAACTGGAAAATTATCTCCGTATAAACCAGGAACTGCATAGCACCGAGATCTGCCGGCTTTTTAGTGAAATTACGGCAGATGTAAACCGCTATTATCCCGTGGTGGAAGAAGAATATGGCAAGATGCGCGATTTTATTGATGCGCACGGGGAGTGATCAGTACGATTGCAGCACCTCTCTGATACTGTTGTAGTAATTCCCGCCAAACAAAATGAAATGTACCATCAGCGGGTACAACTGGCAAACGCTTATCCGTTGCTGCCATCCTGGCTGCAGTGGATAAGCAGCCTGGTAGGCATAATAGAACCGCGTGTCAAAGCCACCGAAAAGCCGCGTCATTGCCAGGTCCATTTCCCGGTGCCCGTAATACACTGCCGGATCAAAAATACAGGCACGCCCGTTACTGCCCACCATAAAATTACCCGACCATAAATCGCCATGCAGTAACGCAGGAGCCTCCGCCGGGAATAACTGCGGCAACTGCCGGCACAACCGCTCTACCTGTTGCACCAGCTGCCTGTCTGCCAACTGCTGGTCGTATGCCATCCGGATCAGCGGCAACAAACGGTTAAATGCATAAAATACCGGCCAGCTGCTGTAAGGCGTATTATATTGCTTCAAACTCCCTACGTAATTCGCCCCCGCATACCCATAGTGAGGCTGCGTTACACGGTGCTGCTTCGCCAGCGATACAGCAAAGTCATCCCAGAAATCAGCCACCGCCTGCCCCTTCATCAGAAACTCCTGCAACAGGTAAGCCCGGCCGCTTACACTGCCGTATGCCAGCGGCTTCGGCGTATGCACGGCTTTGGCGCCCTGAAGCTCCAGCAGCCCGGCATACTCCTGCCTGAACATATCCGGGTATTTCACCGCATCGTTCATCTTAATAAAAAAATATCCCTCGTTGGTGGCTATACGAAAAGATTCGTTAATATCGCCACCATGCACGGTTTTTGCTTCATTAATATGTATTTTTACTTCCAATTGTTCGGAAAGTGCCGCGCTTAATTGTTTTTGTAGAATTTCATCTATCATGATCCGCCACATTATATGGAGACAAAAGTCCGGATTAAAAAGAAAATCGTCCGTATTGTACTAACACTTACGGCTATACTGTTGTTAAAAGGATTATTCGCCTGGAGTAACCGCTTTGGCGATTTCTACTTTCACAGGTGGTACGGCTGGAGTAGTTTGGCGTTCAGACAAGTAACAGGTATAGTTCCATTTAGTATTGGCGATGTAATATATACTGCCTGGATTATCGGAGGAATACTCTATTTGTTAAAACTATGTTATAAACTCATCCGTGCCCGCTGGGAGGCCCTGGGATTCCAGGTGCTCCGCGGGGTACAGTTTCTCCTGAACGTTTACCTGGCCTTCCTGGTACTATGGGGTTTTAACTACGAACGGAACTCTCTTGCCCGGGATACCCGCCTCGTTACGGGCAACTATAACACGCAGCAACTTTACCAGTTGTCGGACACATTACTACAGCTGGTTAATCTTGAAAAAGCCAATACCGGCGATACTGCCGGTATCATGAAAACAGATACTACCGGCAGGCCCGTTTTTGAACGCGCTATCGCCGCTTATGACGCTGCCGCCAAAACCTGGCCGGCCCTGCGTTACAGGGCGCCCAGCATTAAACCGGCCGTATTCGGGCACTGGCTTAATTACCCCGGTGTTACCGGTTACCTTAACCCGTTTACCAACGAGGCACAGGTAAATACTACTGTGCCCGATGTATTGCTGCCATTTGTATCCTGTCATGAAATTGCACACCAGATCGGTTATGCCCCGGAAGAAGAAGCTAATTTTGTAGGCTACCTGGCGGCTACCAGTATCCCGGATAGCCATTTCCGTTATGCCGCCAATTTTGATATGTTCCTTTACAGTGTGCGTCAGCTGGCCCGCCGCGACACTACGCTTGCCCATAACGTCTGGCAAAAGGCGCTTCCGGGTGTAAAGGCAGATTATAAGGCGATCATCGATTTTTATGAACCCTACACGGGAAAAGTAGATGCTTACTCCTCTTTCCTGTACGACCGCTATCTCAAAGCCAACAAGCAGGATAAGGGTATCCGCAGCTACAGCGAAGTAACCGGCTGGCTCATCGCCTATTTCAAACTATAACAAACATCAGTTCATCATCAGCACATTCACGCTGCGCTGCAGGATATTAAAGGCAATTTCCGCCATCAGGTTTTCCCGGTCCAGCGTAGGATTCACCTCCGTGATCTCAAAGCAGCAGATCTTGCGGTGCTGCATGAACTTGGCGATCAGGTCTTCCGCCTCACGCTCGCGCAGGCCGTTACTTACCGGCGTGCCGGTGCCTTTGGAAATGGAAGCATCCAGGCTGTCCACATCAAACGAAACATAGATATATTCACAATCGCTCAGGTAACGGAACACAGAACGGGAAATATTTTCCGGCCCCTTCCGACGTACTTCACTGGTGGTGATCACCTTCATGCCATATTGCTTGATCAGGTGATCTTCCTCTTTCTCATAATCCCGCAGGGAAATGAATACAATATCTTCAGGAAGCACTTTCGGGGCTATTTTCCCGATGTTCTTCAGGGCATTCCACATTTTAGCGGTATTTTCATCCAGGTCGTGCACCTTGCAGTCCATATTGTCTTCTGCAATAGCTGTAGCCAGCGGCATCCCATGCATATTACCGGAAGGCGTGGTATAAGGCGTATGAAGGTCGGCATGCGCATCTATCCATATCACCCCCAGCTTGGCTTTGGGATGTGCCATCTTCAAACCGGCAATGGTGGCGCCGGCCGTGCTGTGATCGCCTGAAAGCAGTACCGGGAACCAGTTGGCTTTCACGGTTTCACATACGCTTTTGCTGATACGCTCATACATGTTAAAAGTACCTTTGATCCTTTTGGCATAAGGCGATTCAATAGGTTCAAACAACAGCTTATTTTCCGTTTCAATTGCTTCGGTGGGGAAGTGTACAAAAAAGTTGCTCATAAAGTCCAGCGCGGCAATCTTAATAGCATCTACACCTAAACTGGCGCCGCGCGTACCTGCTCCTATTTCTGATTTTACTTCTATTATCTTAATGTTCTTCATAAAAATAGCATTAAAGGCAAGCTACAGGATTTTATGTGAACGCCCAAAGCAGCAAAACGTGTAATGGTGAAAAACTTGCATGTATTATCTGAACCAAATCCAATGCAGTAGCGTTATTGTAGCGATTTGTTCAATATTTTCCCGGTTCTGGTTGACAACATTGAATTTTAATCCGGCTATTTTTTTAGCTGCTGATTTATAAATAATTTGAGTGGATTACCTTATAAAATTATACACCATGGATTTTCAATTGACGGAAGAACATCTGATGATACAAAAGGCAGCACGTGATTTTGCTGTCAATGAACTGTTGCCTGGAGTAATAGAAAGAGATGAACACCAGAAATTTCCTGCAGAGCAGATTAAAAAGCTGGGAGAACTCGGTTTCCTCGGTATGATGGTAAGCCCTAAGTACGGTGGGGCCGGACTGGACGCGATCTCTTATGTGCTGGCAATGGAAGAAATATCCAAGATAGATGCTTCTGCCTCCGTGGTTATGAGTGTTAATAACTCCCTGGTGTGCTGGGGCCTCGAAACTTTTGGTACAGAAGAGCAGAAACAGAAATACTTAGTGCCCCTGGCATCCGGCCAGATCATCGGTGCATTTATGCTCAGTGAGCCGGAAGCCGGTTCCGACGCCACCTCCCAGCGTACCATCGCTGAAGATAAGGGCGACCACTACCTGCTTAATGGTACCAAAAACTGGATCACCAATGGTAATTCCGCCAGCGTATACCTGGTAATGGCACAAACCCACCCGGAAAAAGGAAGTAAAGGTATTAACACCCTCATCGTGGAAAAAGAAATGCCCGGTGTCACTATCGGCGCCAAGGAAAATAAACTGGGCATCCGCGGCAGCGATACACACAGCGTTATGTTCCAGGATGTAAAAGTTCCCAAGGAAAACAGGATAGGAGAAGACGGCTTCGGGTTTAAATTCGCTATGAAAACCCTGGCAGGCGGCCGTATCGGTATCGCCTCCCAGGCACTCGGCATCGCCAGCGGCGCCTATGAACTGGCGCTCAAATACTCTAAGGAAAGAAAAGCATTCGGTAAGGAAATATCCCAGCACCAGGCCATCCAGTTCAAACTGGCCGATATGGCCACCCGCATAGAAAGCGCACGCCTGCTATGCCTCAAAGCCGCATGGGATAAAGATCAGAATCTCGACTATACCCTCAGCAGCTCTATGGCTAAGGTATTTGCCTCTGAAACCGCTATGTGGGTAACCACCGAAGCAGTACAGGTACACGGCGGCTATGGCTACGTAAAAGAATACCACGTGGAGCGCCTCATGCGCGACGCCAAGATCACCCAGATCTACGAAGGCACCTCCGAAGTACAACGCATCGTTATCAGCAGGAGCATCCTCGCGTAGTTCGCCGCGGATATTGTCTGACTCAGGATTAAACTGATTACACTGATTACCCTGATTTGATTACTTTGGATTTAGAATGATTTGGGGAGATTTAAGCGGGTTTTGTCTGACTCAGGATTAAACTGATTACACTGATTACTCTGATTTGAATTTGTAATGATTAAAAAAGATCTGGGGGATTTAAGCGGATAGCATGGCTGTTTCGGTGATCCGATATTCTTTTGATTACACGAAGGTTGTCTTTTCCGGGATATGTTGATTACGCTGATTGTATTTTACAGACTTAATCTCATTTGACTCGGATGACTTAAAGATTTGGAGAGATATCAGCAGTCATCCGCTTAAATCTCCCCCAAATCCTTTTTTCATTACAAAATCAAATCAGGATAATCAGCATAATCACTTTAATCCTGAGTCAGACAAAATCCGCTTGAATCTCCCCAAATCCTTTTAAATCCAAAGTAATCCAATCAGGGTAATCAGTGTAATCAGTTTAATCCTGAGTCAGACAAAATACGCGTTGTCGCAAGTGCCCCTAAAGAATGTCGCTTTTGCACCGTCAATAAGAGAAAGGGGGCTGGTATCTTTGTAATGAAATAAGCATCTTAAAACTTTAATCTATCGTTATGCAAAAGATCACACCATCATTATGGTTTAATGATAATGCGGAAGAGGCGATCAGCTTCTACTCATCTATCTTCAAAAATTCAAAAGTAACGGATAAGTCATACTACGGAGAAGGATCTCCTTTCCCTGCCGGTACGCTGCTTGCCGCTACTTTTTACCTGGACGGACAGGAGTTCCTGGCCATCAATGGAGGTCCGCAATTCCCCTTCACAGAAGCGGTTTCCTTTACCGTATATTGTGAAACCCAGGAAGAAGTAGATAATTACTGGGCTAAGCTTACGGCAGATGGAGGAAAGGAAGTACAATGCGGCTGGCTGAAAGATAAATATGGTTTATCCTGGCAAATTACGCCTTCCATTATGCCTAAGCTGCTGAGCGATCCGGATAAAGAAAAAGCAGGCAGGGCCATGCAGGCGATGATGAAAATGGTGAAGCTGGATATTGCAGCACTGGAGAAAGCATTTAACGGTAAATAGTATCTTTATTGCCGGCTGTTACCTTCAAAATTAATAAGCCAGTGAAGACCAAACTTGTCGGTAAGCCCGCCAAACAAAGCACCCCAGAAAGTACTTTCCAGCGGATGAGTAGCAATACCATCCGCAGAAAGACGGGCATAAAAAGTGCGGGCTTCCTCCTCCGTGTTACAGTCAAGCAGTAAAGAAACCGTATTGCCCGCAGTAAGTCCCGATTCAGGCACCATATCAGAAGCGGTAAGTACCAGGTTGCCTTTGGTAAGACTCGAATGCAGGATAAACGGCTTCATAAATGCAGGTATCTCCGCCGAAACAGGCGATTCGCCAATGGTTTGAAGCATTAATTCTCCACCAAGACATTCTTTGTAGAAAGTCATTGCTTCCCGGCAGTTGCCGTTAAAAGTAAGGTAGGTATGGATGAAGGCCATTTTAAAACCGGATTTTTTCAGTTAGAATCATAATGCAAAAGTCGTAATGGTTCGGTTAAGGAGCAGGGGTGTATAGCGACAATTCTCAGGCTAATTGCGGCATAAATAATTATAATTGCAGCGTATGATACATATCTCCATCCTGGTGCCCCTTGGGCATACCAGTTTAGTTAATATCGAAGGCAGCTACCAGATCCTGGCGGATCTCAATAACTTCCTCGCTCAAAAAGGCCAGGAGCCCATGTTCCGGGTGCAGTTGGTTGGGCTCAGGAACGAGGTGAGCCAGCGTAACCGCTTATTCACCATCTCGCCGGATGTGCTGATGAACGAGGTAAAGAAAACGGACCTGATCATTATTCCTTCCCTGCACGGCGATCAGGCGCAGGCGGCCGAACTGAATAAAGATTTCATTCCCTGGATCAGGGAACAGTACCGGCAGGGCGCATCTGTAGCCAGTTTATGCCTGGGCGCCTTTTTCCTGGCAGCTACAGGGCTGCTCAATGGAAAGCAATGCGCTACCCACTGGAAAATGGCGCAGGAGTTCAGAACCATGTTCCCCGGTGTGCAACTGATGGACGACAGGATCATCACAGAAGAAGAACGTATTTATACCAGCGGCGGCGCCTATTCTTTCCTCAATCTTATCCTTTACCTGGTAGAGAAATATGCCGGCAGGGATATCGCCATTCTCACCGCCAAAGCATATGCTATTGATATAGACCGCCAGAGCCAGTCGCCCTTCATCATCTTTGAAGGACAAAAAGCCCATAACGACGCACCTATCCTTAAAGCGCAGCAATTCATTGAATCCAGCTACCAGGATAAAATTACCGTGGAACAACTGTCTGATATGTCGGCCATAGGAAGAAGGACTTTTGAAAGAAGATTCAAAAAATCGACCGGTAACACGGTGGTGGAATATATTCAGCGAATAAAAATAGAAGCGGCGAAACGCGACTTCGAAACGAGTACAAAGAATGTGAACGAAGTGATCTATGATGTAGGATATGTGGATACCAAAACATTCAGAACGATGTTTAAAAAAGTAACGGGACTCACCCCGCTGGAGTACCGGAATAAATACAATAAACAAATCACAAACCCTGTAAATGAATGATCATGGAAAAATCAACATTTAAAATTACGATCGATGCCCCCCGCGAAAAAGTATGGGAAGTACTTTGGGGAGATCCTTCCTATCAGCAGTGGACCGCTGTTTTCGGCGAGGGATCCAGAGTGGAAACCAACTGGGAAAAAGGAAGCAAGGTATTATTCCTGGGTAATGAGAACCAGGGTATGGTTGCCCGTATTGAAGACAAAGTACCGAACGAATACATGTCGTTTCAGCACCTTGGTGAAATAAACAACGGGGTGGAAGACCTTACCAGCGATAAGGTAAAAGCCTGGGCCGGCGCCCATGAGAATTATACACTTACTAACGTTAACGGCAAAACGGAGTTGGTGGTAGATATGGACCTCAATGACGACTATAAGGATTACTTTATTAAAACCTGGCCGCAGGCGCTGGATAAAGTAAAGGA
>NZ_DATMTE010000883.1:0-2449 GCF_035564935.1 Chitinophaga sp.
CCGTTACACAATTACTCATCGATTAATCACTCCTGAAAATCATCATATAATCAGATCAGTGTAATCAGCATAATCAGCGTAATCCTGAGTCAGACAAAATCCGCGAAAAAAAATAAACCCTAATATTTTGCAATTACGAAAACTATCGTACATTTGTTTACGAAGATATTCGTACAACAATAATCATCATTACAAATCATTGCTTTGAAACAGATCCGGCCTACAGAAAGTGAATTGGAAATTCTGGGTATACTCTGGGAAAGAGGCCCCAGCACCGTTCGTGAGATACATGATATCTTATCTCAAACGAAAGATGCCGGCTATACCACTACCCTTAAGCTGATGCAGATCATGCATGAAAAAGAACTGGTAGCGCGCGATACCAGCAGCAAAACTCATGTATATACAGCCGCCATTTCACAGCAGAAAACGCAACAGCAATTACTGGACAAGATGATAGATACCGTTTTTGGCGGCTCCGCCTCTCAACTGGTGATGCAGGCCCTTGGCCATCATCAGTCGTCAGAAGAAGAGCTGCAAAAGATCCGGCAATATCTCACTGCAATAGAAAAACAACAAAAGGACAACAGGTAAATCTAGTACTATGAATGTATTACCTATTACGGGCGACTTTGTACGCGCCCTGGGTTGGACCATCCTTCATTCCATGTGGCAGGCGTTCTTTATTTATGCCTGCTTACGGATAGTATTAAAACTCTGGCCACAGGCGGGTGCGCGGATAAAGTACAACCTGTCGCTCCTATCGCTCTCCGGCATTTTTACCTGGTTCCTCGCCACGCTGTATATGCATATACAACTGCTGCAGGAAGCAAGGGAAGCCATACAACACTTCAGCGGTACTATCACTTTACAGGAGCCGGTGCATGTTGCTGCCGTGTATCCCAACCAGGACCCGCTGATATGGCTGTTTCCCAATCTGGAGCTTTGTTTTCCTTTCCTGGTAACATTATATATTGCCGGTATGACGGGCATGATCATCAAGTTGCTGTCCGATCTGTTGCAACTCCGTAAGATCCGTACCACCCGGATAGAGCCTATGGGAGAAGCATGGGACAAACATCTGGATAAGCTGGCTGCAAGGCTGCAGATCCCCCGTAAAGTGAAACTCCTTATATCCAGACATGTACAGGTACCCGTGATGCTGGGATTTATAAAACCGCTCATCCTCCTGCCGGTAGCAATGGTGAACAATCTTACGGAAGCCCAGCTGGAAGCTGTGCTGCTGCATGAACTCGCCCATATCAAACGCAATGATTATCTGTTGAATATCTTCCAATCAATTGTTGAAACCATTCTTTTCTTTAATCCTTTTGTATGGCTGATTTCCAAGATCATCCGTATGGAAAGAGAGCATTGTTGCGACGACCTGGTAATAGCCAGCACCGTTCAGCCACTGCAATATGCACATGCACTGGTAGCGTTGGAAGAATACCGCCTTACCGCCAACCGGCTTACCATGGCTGCTGCAGACAGTAAACAACATCTGTTTCACCGCATTAAACGCATCATGGAAATGAAAACTAAACATCTTAACTATAGCCAAAAGTTTTTAGCCGTACTGATCATCGCCACCGGCCTGGTATCTATTGCATGGCTAAATCCTGCCAAAGGAAAAACTAATAATGAACAGCAGGAACCGGCTAAAGTAAACACCACCACAACAACCAGTACACCACAGGAAAAAATACCCGCGGCAGAACCCGATGAAACCACCAGCAAGTTCCGGCAGCTGCTGGCTGCAGTTACCCGCGACACTGTGGTCCCTGCCCCGCCGCCGCCACCTCCGGCGCCTGTACCGGCTCCTGTAAATGCACCAGAACCGGCACCTGCACCGGCAGGCGTACCTTCGCCATCTCCTTCCCCTGCACCATTGGCGCCGCTTGCTCCGTTAAAAGAGGACCTGTCATTTGATCTCTCTGACATCCAGGTTTTCGACCAGAGCAATGTTTCCACCAATGTGAATACCAATGTAAATACACGTGTAAACGTAAATAAGAATAAGAATAACAAACACACGTCTACTACCAACCAATCGCAGGTATTCAACTTCGATTACCAGTTTAATAACGATGACGTACGTCGGCAGCTCCGCGATGCCCAGAAAAATGTGCAGCAGGCTATGAAACAGCTGAATGAAGTGAACATGAAAAAGGTACAGGCGGAGATAGCCGAGGTTACCAAAAATATGAAATGGGACGAAGTATCTGCCGAAGCCCGCAAAGCACAGGAAGAAAGCCTGAACGCATTGAAAAATATAGACTGGAGCAAAATCAGCGATGCACAGAAAGAAGCCGCTGAAGCATTGAAAAACATTGATTTTGCCGCACTCAACAAAAATCTGCAAATGGCCTATGCCAACATAAACACAAAAGCGTTTTATGATAAAGTAAGTAAAGAAACAAAAGAGGGCCTTAAAGCGGCCCGCCAG
>NZ_DATMTE010000884.1:0-1732 GCF_035564935.1 Chitinophaga sp.
GCACCCAAAGTAGCTTTGTTGGTATTTGTAACTATCCTCTTCCCAATTTTACACGCTGCAGCCCAGTCAAAAACATTTGCCTATAATGCAGCGCGACTGGCAAAAGAAAAACCTGTACCCACAGCTCCTGTTGAAGCTTTCAACGTACATATCACTCAATTGCAGAAAGATCAGCTGTTATTCCAGCTCTCCGTGGATAATCCTTCCAACGAAAAGCTGACCCTTTACATAAAAGACAACTACAATAACACGCTGCACCGCGAAACATTACCCGCTACCCTGCGCTTTGAAGCACGTTACAACCTCGGATCTCTTGAGGACGGCGACTACACCTTCGAAATCAGGAGCGGAAAAAACAAACTGGCAGAAAAAGCTATTGCCATAAAAACGCAAACCCTGATCAACAGGAGCGTTTCCGTAACAGAGTAGTCCCGCATCGCATAAATTGAAAAATGAAAGAGGTGGTATCCGTAAAAAACGGTACCACCTCTCTTTTTATTATTGGCTATCTCTTTGTTATCTGCGTGCCGACTCATACACCGCCTCAAACATTTTCTCCCTGGTATGTAACGCCGATATTTTCGTATTAACGCCACCGTTAGGATACACCCGGTTGCTCAGGAAAATAAATACCAGTCCGGAAGTTGGGTCTGCCCACACACAGGTGCCGGTATAACCCGTATGCCCGAAAGTGGCTGCAGAAGCGCTCCTGGCAGGATATGGCTCCCGGCGGGTGGCATTATCTTTTTCCGGTTTGTCGAACCCCAGCCCCCGGCGGCTGATATTGCTGTTGTAAGCGGTGAACAACTGCACCGTTTCAGGCTTGATATACTGCACACCATTAAATGATCCCTTATTCAGCAACATCTGCATGATCACCGCCACGTCGTGCGCATCAGAAAATAAACCCGCATGCCCGGCTACACCGCCAAACATAGCAGCGCCAGGATCATGTACATCTCCCCTTAATAACTGCATCCGGAAAGAATATTCACGTTCTGTAGGAACAATTTCCGATAACGGAAACCGCTCCCTTGGTAAAAAACCCGTGGTAGCCAGTCCCAGCGGTACGTAAAACGTTTCCCTCACATAATCGTTCAGCTTTTTTCCTGTTAACGTTTCCACGATCTTTCCCAGGAAAATAAAATCACAATCACTGTAAACATAACCCTGCCGGGGCGACAGCTTACTATCCAATATCCTTTGCCACATGGTATCTACATAGCTGTTCTCCATGTACATGTGATCAGCTACACGGATACTATGCGTAGCATCGGCGCTGGCGTGATACAACACGGTGTCAGGCCGCGCATTGCTGTAAAGTGTTTCTTTATAGAACGGGATATAGGCCAC
Organism: Chitinophaga sp.; assembly: GCF_035564935.1. Lineage (GTDB taxonomy): Bacteria > Bacteroidota > Bacteroidia > Chitinophagales > Chitinophagaceae > Chitinophaga. The sequence goes on from NZ_DATMTE010000884.1 coordinate 1,354, forward strand.
CAGGCCGGCCTGGTGCAACAGGATATCACGGATACGCAACCCGGCCTTATCGGTTCCCAGCACCTGCGGCAGGTACACGCCCAAAGTGGCGTCCAGGTTCAGTTTGCCTTCATCGTACAGTCGCATCACCGATAAGGTGGTAGCGCACACTTTGGTAACAGAGGCCAGGTCGTAGATAGAGGTGGGTGTTACCGGTTCCTTTTTGTTGTACTCATAATGACCAAAGCAGCGGTTATAGATGATTTTTCCATCTTTCAGGGCCATAACTTCTGCACCGGGCGCCGCACCGCGGGCAATCATATCATTGGCCAGGGCATCGATCTGCAGCAATGCCTGTTCATCAATACCGGCTTCTTTTGCGCTGGCAGTGGGCAATAAA